>SLPR01000380.1 GCA_007131895.1 Bacteroidales bacterium
AAAGTGGTTGAAGGATTTTCTTCACGGCAATCCTCAAAAACACAAAAACCCGCCCCCATTGTCCAAAGGTTCTGGAGTCAGAAACAAATCGTAAAAGACCTTAACTTTTACATTTATGCCCCCACAGCATTTATAACAGGTTTTACCCTGACGGCGATATTTTTTTTCCAAACTTTTATTGCCGGCTTCAAGGGTTGGTCGATAGAATGGATGGCACTAAGTATTGCGGCTTATGCCATTTCTTCTCTCGTTTTTTCAGTTTTAACAGGCCCTGCCATTGACCGTTTTTCGGCAAGAAAAATTTTTCCCTTTATACTGATTCCCATGGCAGTAGGCTTGTGGGTACTGATATTGTTCAGCCATCCGGCAGCTGCAGTCATATTCTGGTTTCTTACAGGAATTTCAGCAGGAGCAAACCCTACTACCGGCAATGCATTATATGCTGAAACATATGGAGTAAAGAGCCTGGGAAGCATCAGAAGCATTTTCACTTTTGTAATGATTTCCAGCACAGCTGCCGGTCCTGTAATTTACAGCCTCTTCATTGACAAAGGCTATACTTATGACCATATTCATGTGGTTATCACAGCTGTTATCCTACTCAATATGCTGTTTATCCTCTGGGGGTTCAGAAAGCAGTCCAGGCAAAAAATGATGCATTAATGCGCATCGATCACATTGCTTTCCAGTGACTTAAATCCCTGGCCAAGAATTTCAGACGCTTCAATAACGGTGAGGAAAGCTTTGGGATCAATCTCATTGACATACTCTGTAAGCATGGAAAGCTCCCTGCGGGTCACATTTACAAAGATAATTTTCTTGTCCGCATTGTTATACATCCCTTTACCCTGGATAACTGTTCCCCCTCGTTTCAGATCATACAGAATTTTTTCGCTAATCTCCTGGTAGCGGTCGGAAATGATAAAAACAGTCTTTTCATAACTCATGCCTTCCATGGTAATATCGATTACTTTGCTTGTGATAAATATCACAATCCAGGAATAGAGCGGTATTTCCCACTGCCTGAAAGCCACAAGCCCTACCAGCACAATTACAGAGTCAATAACCATAAGTGTTTGACCCACAGGAACTCTTGTAACCTTTGTAGCCAGCATAGCCATGATGGAAGACCCCCCTGAAGATGCTTTTGCCTTGAAAATGAGTCCCAGGCCAAACCCAATCAGAATCCCTCCAAAAATGGATGAGAGCAAAGCCTCATCCTCAACCAAAGGTTGGTTGCCCCAGAAGTAAGCAAGGCCATCAATAAAAACAGATGTCAGAATAAACCCTACAACTGTTTTGACCCCAAAGCGAGGCCCAAGCACCCTGATACCAATAATTGTAAGGGGAATATTAAAAGCAAGTCCTGTCAGACCCACTGGTATAACCCCATCTGTAAGATGATACAGAACAATTCCGATACCATACACACCACCGGGAACAAGCTTATAAGGGCTTATGAAAAACACAAAACCTGCTGCCATGATAAAACTGCCCGCCAGTATGAACATATAAGAATAAAACCACTTTCCGGAAAATAATTTTTCCTTTGATGCAAAGGCCATGAGTTCTTTATTTTAGAGGTTTTAACAAATTTTGTTTGTTGCGCAAAGATACACAGTTTTTCACTTCCAAGGCTCCGAAACACTCTTTTAACACAGTAGTTTACACTTTAAGCGAACATGGTGGTTGTGAGCATTCAAATCAACTTTCACACCCATGCATTATTGCTGTTTTTTCAGTATTTATACCCAATACATTGCCGTCATAATGATTACTTTTGTTTATTCAAAAAACCCAAATTGCATTTCGTAACAATGGACAAAGATAATCTCACCCCTGTAAAAAGCGTCCTCATCAGCCTATTCCATAAAGAACCGGCAGCCGAACTCATCCAAACACTCGCTGAATCAGGTGTAACAATCTATTCAACAGGTGGAACTCTCAACTTTATCAGAGAAATGGGATGGGAAGCGATACCTGTGGAAGAACTAACAAAGTATCCATCGGTTTTTGGTGGCCGGGTAAAAACCCTGCATCCGAAGGTTTTTGGAGGTATTTTGCACCGCAGAGATAACGAATCAGACCTAAACGAGCTCAGCCTTCACGGGATACCCTCTATCGACATGGTAATCGTAGATCTGTATCCGTTTGAGAAAACCGTAGAAAGTGGAGCAGAAGAAAATGAAATCATCGAAAAAATTGATATTGGAGGCATTTCTCTCATCAGAGCTGCAGCCAAAAACTTTCAGTACACCTGGGTGGTGGCTTCTTCAGACCTCTACCCGGCTGCCACCGAAATTCTCAAAAACCAGGACAATGCTACCCGCCTGAGCCAGAGAAAAGAATTTGCAGCCCATGCTTTTAATGTTTCATCGCACTATGATACAGCCATACTTGGTTACCTTGCTCCTGACGATTACAGCAGTTTCAGGAAAAGTATTCAAGAGCACAAAAAGTTGCGTTATGGTGAAAATCCTCATCAGAAAGGCTTTTTCTATGGAGATTTAAACCAGGTTTTCACACAGTTGCACGGCAAAGAGCTTTCGTACAACAACTTGCTTGACATTGACGGAGCTGTTGCACTGATTTCTGAGTTTGACGAACCCACCTTCGCCATTATCAAACATACCAATGCTTGCGGACTTGCAACAAGGCAAAATATCAGGGATGCTTACCGCGATGCACTTGCCTCTGATCCCATTTCAGCTTTTGGTGGTATTTTGATTGCAAACCGTAACATTGACAGGGATACTGCGTATGATATCAATGAATTGTTCTTTGAAGTTATACTGGCTCCCGATTACGAAAACGAAGCCTTGCAGGTATTAAAACAAAAGAAAAACCGTATCATATTAAAATTAAACAACTTAAATCAACAAAACTGGCACTTCCGATCTGCACTGAATGGTGTATTGGCTCAATCCGCCAATACAAAGCAAACACCCCAGGAAGACTGGAGTACAGCAACCATCAGTGGCCCAGACAACAAAACAGCAGAAGATCTTTTATTTGCCAATAAAATCGTAAAACACACCAAATCCAATGCAATTGTACTGGCAGCCAACAAACAGCTGCTGGCTTCAGGCACCGGACAAACTTCGCGGGTAGATGCACTCAAACAAGCCATTGTAAAGGCCAGAGAATTCAATCATTCACTCAAGGGTGCAGTAATGGCCTCCGATGCCTTTTTCCCGTTCGCGGATTGTGTGGAGATTGCTCACAAAGAAGGTATCAACGCAGTTATTCAGCCGGGTGGCTCAGTAAGAGACAAAGATTCAACAGACTTTTGCAACGAACACGCTATGATAATGGTTATGACTGGCACAAGACATTTTAAACACTAAAAAAAATACTTTTAAATTATACAACAATGGGTTTATTTTCCTTCCTGACAAAAGAAATTGCAATTGACCTTGGCACTGCCAATACTGTCATTATCCACAACGACAAAGTTGTAGTTGAAGAACCTTCTATAGTAGCGATTGAGCGATCGACCAACAAAGTAATTGCTGTGGGTCGAAAAGCTATGATGATGCATGGGAAAACCCATGAAAATATAAAGACGCTGCGCCCGCTGCGTGATGGTGTAATTGCAGATTTTCAGGCTGCAGAAGCCATGATCAGGGAGTTCATCAAGATGACCGAGACCAAAAAGCCTTTCTTTCCACCCTCTTTAAAGATGGTAATTTGTATCCCTTCGGGTATCACAGAAGTAGAGGAACGTGCCGTGCGCGATTCCTGCGAGCAGGCCGGTGCCAAAGAGGTAAGACTCATTCATGAACCCATGGCTGCTGCCATCGGTATTGGAATTGACGTACTGGAGCCCACCGGAAACATCGTGGTGGACATAGGGGGTGGAACCAGCGAAATAGCCGTAATAGCCCTGGGAGGTATCGTTTGCAACAAGTCGATCCGAATTGCCGGTGATGATTTCAATTACGACATTGAAGAATACATGCGCAAGCAACACAACATTCTTATCGGAGAACGGACTGCTGAAAGAATCAAAATTGAAGTAGGTGCTGCAACCACCGAGCTGGAAAATCCTCCCGCTGACATTGCTGTGCACGGAAGGGATATGATGACAGGGATTCCCAAAGAGATCATTGTAAGCTACACTGAAATTGCCCAGTGCCTTGACAAATCCATCACCAAAATTGAGGCGGCTGTGCTGACCGCGCTGGAAATGACACCACCCGAGCTTGCCGCAGACATATTCAAAACGGGAATATACATGGCAGGTGGAGGCTCGTTGCTCAGAGGGCTTGACAAACGCATCTCTCACAAAACCAAGCTCCCGGTGCATGTGGCCGAAGATCCGCTCAGAGCAGTGGCGCGGGGTACTGGTATTGCCCTGAAAAACTTTCATAAATTTCCATTCCTTATCAAATAATAACCCCCTAAGGTCAGAGGCCGGTTCTTATGCGCAATTTGTTTTACTTCATAGCAAGGCACTATTTCTTTTTCCTGTTTTTGTCCCTACAGGCAGTTGCCTTTGCTTTGATTTTTCAAAATCATTTTTACCAGCGTTCAGCCTTTATCAATTCAGCCAACTATCTTACAGGCAATGTGTATGGAACAAGGAGCGACATTGCTCAGTATTTCAATCTCAGAAGCATAAACGAAGAACTGGCAAGAGACAACAATGCATTACTTGAAAACATACCGGGTTCTTACCTGAAAACGGACCAGCATATTTTCTTTTTCAATGACACCCTTCACCGCAAGCAGTTTAGCTATATCAATGCAAGGGTTATCAACAATTCGGTGCGCAACAGAAACAATTACATTACACTCAACAAAGGACGCAAACATGGAATAAAACCAGACATGGGTGTTATTACCCCGCAGGGAGTTATTGGAATTGTCAAGGAGGTTTCAGCCAATTTCAGTGCAGTTATTTCATTTTTGCATTCCGACATGCAGCTGAGCGCCAAAATCAAGAAAAACAATCACCTGGGCAGCATATTATGGGAAGGTTATAATCATGAGAAAGCTACCATGATGTATATTCCTCCGCATGTGCAGCTGGAAACTGGCGATACTATCGTAACCAGCGGGTTTTCTCACATCTTTCCCGAAGGAATATTTTTGGGAACAATTTCTGATTATGAGATTCGCAGAGGAGATAACTTTTTTACCATTGAGGTTGAATTGGCTAACGATTTCAATAACCTGAACTTTGTTCATGTGGTAACAAACCTTTACCAGAGTGAACTCATTGAACTGGAAGCAGCAGCAAAACAAAAATAACAACAGTAGCAGTTTATATGGACCTCAATATTTTTAAACATACCGGCAGATTTCTGATTTTAATATCTATCCAGGTAGTTATATTGAACCATATTTATTTTGGCGGCTATATAACACCACACATTTACCCGTTATTTATCTTACTGTTACCTTTTGACGTAAAGGGATGGGTGCTGCTTGTAGCTGCATTTTTCAGCGGCCTTGGGGTGGATATGTTTTCTGATTCCATGGGGATGCATGCATCAGCTTCACTATTCATGGCCTTTATGCGCCCCACAATCATAAGGCTCATTTCTGTAAAAACCGATTTTGACCAGGGTGCTGAACCCAGAATTGAGAATAATGGGCTGGGATGGATTCTGTTATACACGGTTCTTTTATTATTTATTCATCACATGGCATTGTTTGTTATCGAAGTTTTCAGGTTTGACGAAATCCCACAAATACTCTTCCGTGCACTTTTGAGTACTGCTTTCTCACTATTAATCATTATGATAGCTCATTTGCTTATGGCAAAACCTGCGGGATCAAGAACCTAAAACAGCAAATAAATCTCTGGCTTCAGGCATTTTACCCTTTTCAGTGTAATATAAACCTTGTTTAATTAACATTTTAGCCCAATTTGCCCTATTAATCTATAAATTGCCGGTTAAAAATTCTTAAACGATTTATTGCGACAGGGTATTGGTATAAATTTGCACACTTATGTAATTAATCGATTTGCCCTTTTATTGACAATGAAAAATTATCCTTCAACATTATTTTTTACGTTACTTGCTCTGATCTTGGCTTTTGCCGGATGCAAAGACAAAAACAATGGGATTAACGAAGGTGATGTTGTTTTTTCCGGCCAGCTTCGCGTTAACCAACAAGAAAAGATTATCCTTGAAGAACTTACACCTTCGGATTTAATAAGCATTGACACCCTGCTGACAGACAACAAAGGGAATTTCAGTTACACACTTTATCTGGAAAATGCGGGATTCTACCGTTTAAGGCCACTGGAAGGACAGTTTATTACGCTGGCAGCAGAGCCTAATGAAAAAATTTTTATCACTGCCGATTTTGAGAATATCAGAGGAACATACGAAGTTACAGGTTCCTATGGCTCAGAAATCCTCTGGAAACTAACCAGAAAGCAGCAGGAAGGAATGCGAAAAGCTGACTCACTCAGGGCCGTTTTCCGTGAAAACAGATTTGAACCCGGCTTTGATGAACTCAGGAATGAGCTTAAAACCGAGTATAATCGAATCAAAGAAGAACAAGTTGAGTTTGCATTGCGTATTATAGACGAAAACCCCAACTCTCTGGCATCAATACTCGCACTGTATCAATTCTTTGAAGATAAGCGCCTGATCTCCGAATCCGAAAATTTCAAATACTTCAAAAGGCTAAGCCGATCGCTCTGTAGCTCATATCCCTCCAACAAGCACGTGATAAACCTGAAAAAACGTGTGAATGATTTTAAGCGTGAAGAGCAACAAAGGCTTCACAACGAAGAGAATCTTGCCGTTGGAAGAGTTGCTCCTGATATTACACTCCCGGACCCCAATGGAAACCAGCGTTCATTGTCTTCTTTAGAAGGAAATGTAGTGCTGATTGATTTTTGGGCCGCATGGTGTCCTCCCTGCAGAGAGGCAAATGCAATACTGGGAGAACTATACGAACAATATCAGGACCAGGGGTTTGAAATATTTGCTGTATCGCTTGACCGCACAAAAGAGCAATGGACCAATGCCATCGAAAAAGACAATATTACATGGCTGCAGGTTAGCGATTTGCGATTTATGAATTCTCCCGTTGTAGATCTTTACAGTATAACTGAAGTTCCTCATTACGTTCTCATTGACAGAGAAAGAAGAATAATATCCCGAAACTTCAGTATAGCCGAACTGGAAAGTCTGTTGCTGGAAAATCTCTGAACATCCAATAACTTCATTATTTTTGTTGAAAAATATCCTGATGAAGTTTTGTAATCTTTTGCTGATCTTTCTTGCCTTTCTTCTGATTCCCTTTACTGGAATTTCAGGGTCTGGTCTCTTCCGTCAGCAATCCAACATTGAAATAAAAGCCCAACTTTCAGACCATGACCGTACACTCCATGCAGAAATGAAGCTGGAGTATATCAACAACAGCCCGGATACACTGAGAACCATATATATGCATCTGTGGGCCAATGCATACAAAAACAATCGGACTGCTTTTGCAATGCAGCTCATAGAAAACGGGAATTACGATTTTCATTTTGCCAGCCAGGAAGACCGGGGGGGCTATTCAACTATCGAATTCGAATCAGCAGGCAAGAGGCTTAGCTGGAGCAATTACAGGGGCGCAGAAGACATTGCACTACTGTATCCTGATCAACCGCTTTATCCCTCAGATACTATCGTAATATACATCAGATATACCCTGATTTTTCCCCATGCCCGCTTTTCGAGGCTTGGCCATCACAACGAAGCATTTTACGCCACACAATGGTATCCCAAACCAGCGGTATACGATCGAACAGGCTGGAATCCTATGTCTTACCTGCATCGGGGTGAGTTTTATTCCGGATTTGGGGATTTTCGCCTGTCACTTACGCTTCCGGAAAATTACATCGTGGCATCCAGCGGAATCCTTCAAAATGAAGAAGAGAAGGCATTCCTCAGGCAATTGGCGCTATCTACCTACCTGGAAGGGCCGGAAATCCCGGATGCACCTGATTTACCCCCAACCTCTTCGAAAACAACAAAAACACTCCATTTTCACCAGGAAAACATTCACGATTTTGCATGGTTTGCAGACAAACGATTCAGGGTGCTGATGGATTCATTCAGTCTTAACAGCGGTGAAACAGTCAACACATTTGCATTTTTCACCCACCAATCCTCCCTGTGGTTCAAGGCTAACGGGTACCTGGAAGAGTCAGTTAAGTATATGTCAGAAAAACTGGGCCCTTATCCATGGGGTGAGATTACTGCGGTGCAAGGCATACACAGCGCAGGGGCCAACATGGAATATCCTGCCATAACCATTGTTGATCGGAAAAATTCAGATATGGACCTTGAAAGGGTGATCGTGCACGAGGTTTTTCACAATTGGTTTTATGGTATTCTTGCAAGCAATGAAAGAAAAGAACCATGGATTGATGAAGGCTTTACGACCTATTATGAAAGGCGTTTTTTTGAAGAAAAATATCCTGACTCAACCTTTTGGGGCACTTTCTCCGGAAGTCCTGTTGCTTCGTTTCTGGGTTTTTCCAACATAAGCAATAACATAACACCTTATTTATGGTATATGCTAAAGGCAGCGAGACATCTGGATCAGCCAGCCGGATCGCATGCTGAAGAAATGTCAGAGCTGAATTATTATGCCATGACCTATTTCAAAGCTGCCATGTCAATCAAATACCTGGAAAACTATCTCGGCCAAGAGGAGTTTGACAGGATAACAGGGGTCTTTTACAGGGAATGGAAATTCCATCATCCAGGCACCGCCGATATCAGAAAGGTGTTCAGCAGAGAATCATCAAAGAATTTGTCATGGTTTTTTGATGATTTGATTGGCTCTGATAAAAAAATCAATTTTGAGCTCCGCAGCATTCGAAAAGAAAGTAATGGATATATACTAAACATAATAAACAAGGGTCAGGTTAACATGCCCTATCCGGTAGCTGGTATAACATCAGGCAATGTATCAGAGACCCGATGGTTTAATGCTTTTGCCGGCGAAACGGAGGTTCTTTTCCCAGGTGAGTCCTTCAGGAGCTTTCATATTGACCATGAAAAACTCATCCCGGAGATCCAGCGCAAAAACAACCGGCGTGAAGTATCACAGGGTCCGGG
>SLPR01000370.1 GCA_007131895.1 Bacteroidales bacterium
GGCCTCAGTATCCAGGTTACAAAGACTATTTGAAACCTCAACCATAAACAATGCCCTGTTGTCAACAATGTTCTCCAGTTTAAAATCGATTTTCACCGTACCTTTATCTGCATTTTCAGTAGTTATGGAAATAAGATTGGTAATTACCTGGTACAAACGGGTTTGATCAGAAATGATTTGTTTGGGAATCGTTTGTTCAAAATTGATATCAAGCTGAATTTCTTTAGTTCGTGTAAGTGCAGCAAAAAGAGATGAAATTTTATCAGAGAGCTGGGAAAAGCTGAAAATGTTTTTATTAAGTCTGAATTTCCCTGCCTCCATTCGCTGCAAATCAAGGATGTTGTTAATGGTATTCAACAACCCAATACTGGAATCCTTAATGGTTTTGGCCAGTTCCATCTGATCTTTATTGAGACCTGAGTGGAAAAGAAAATCAACCATCCCCATAATACCGGTTATGGGAGTTCTCATTTCATAACTCATATTGGCCAATACCTGTTGTTTGGCCTCTGAGGTTTTTAAGGCAATTTCTGCATGATGCTGAAGCTCCTGTGTGTACTTTTGCTCTGTAATATCCTGCACAGTAAATACACTGTTTACCCTTTCTCCTTTTTCATTCCGAATTATTTTTCCGCTTGAGAACATGTGCTTTATAACTCCCTCATGAGTTATTATCCGGTAGTTGGCAGTAATATTGTTTTCAGCATCTTTTTTCAAAAGCTTTTTTTCAAAGTTGAGGAAAACCACCTTATCGTCAGGATGGATAATCTCAAGCAATTTAGAGTAATCATAAAACTTCCTCTTTTCGGGAGAAATGTCCAGAATATCAAAAAATGTTTCTGAAAAAATACAATCATCCGAATGCAGGTCTTTTTCCCAGTTACCGATTTTGGCAATGCGCTGAACCTCTTCCAGTTTATCCTGGTTTTCACGCAAAACTTTTTCAAGGTTCTTGGATTCAATAATTTGCCCAAATTTCTCCGAAATGTTCTTTAACAAAATCTTCTCGCTGAAGTGGAAAGGGTCTTTATTGATAATAGGTTTTTCTTCCAGGTAAACAACCTTAATAAAACCCAGTTTCTTTTTTTGAACTTTTATAGGCACCGAATACGACCAGTTAGTGTCTCTGAAGTTTGGAGACGAATAGGTTTTCTTGTCAAAAACAATCTGCACTCCGATATCGTGACTGTATTTAAGTCCTACCGGAATAATCTCCAGAGATTTTTCCATTATATCTTCAAAAGTGATACCCGGAGCTCCTGATATATCAGTGATATCATAAAGGCAGTTGAGCTGCTTGATTTTCTGGTTGAGGCTGGTGGTAAGCTCACTGTAGGTTTGTTCTGATTTCTTTTTCTCGGTAACATCTGATATGAGCGCTACGCAACCTTTGGAGCGAAGATTCTCATCCAGAATGGGTGCAGAGCTTAGGTTAGCCCACATAACATCTTCAGCCAGATTCTTCATCTTTATCTCATAATGATCAGAGATTCCCATTTTTTGCAACTCAACTTTCTCCAGAAATAGTTTCTCATCATCGGGCGTAAGCATGAACTTCTCGAAAGACTTACCTATCAAATGGCTTTTATCAGTAGCACCAAGAACTTTACAGGCTTTAAGATTCACAAATTCGATGATATTGTCCTGACCGAGCACTATCAGGCCTTCGTTAAGTGTTTTTATCAGGGTTTGATAGTTCTCTTCACTCTGCCGCAAAGCCTTTTCTGTAATCACCTTATCCTGCAAGGTGCTTTTTAAACGTTCAATATGCTTTCTTTTTTCCTTGAACCTTCCGAACATTAACACTAAAAACAAGGCCAGAAAAACCAGGAAAAGGATAACAATGATCAGAATAAAAAGATTGCGCTCCAGCCTGAAGCGATATAACTCTTCTTTGCGCTGGGCATCAGTAACTTTTTCGTTGAAATAGGTAATACGGTTCAGGAGTTGACTATTGTAAATTTGCTGGTTATAATCGGTAAACAGCTGAAGGTAACGGTAAGACTCCTCTAAATTACCCATGGCATTATAAATCTGTGATAAGCTAAAGTAGTTATCCCGCATAAAAGATTTAATCCCTATTTCTGTAACGATAGCAAGGCTCTGATTTACATAACTCAGCGCTTGCTGGTAATGTCCCTTGCGTTGATGAACCAAACCAATATTGCGAAGGATAACAGCTTTTAATCCCACAACATTTACCTCCTCAAGCAGGTCATAGGCTGCTGAATAATAAAACAGAGCAGTATCATAATCCTCACGTTCGCGGTAAATGTTTCCTATATTGTTGTTTAAAGAGGCAATATGTTGCATATCATGACTTTGCCTGGCAAGCTGCATCGCTTTTTGATAGTACTCCAATGCCTTCTGGATATCTTTTTCAAACCAGTAAAAGTTACCCATTCCTGAATAAGAGGTAATAATCTGGTTGGTATCTGCAGCCAGGATACCTTTCTCGAGGGCTTCATTGTAGTATTCAATAGCGATTTTATTTTCTCCTAAATTCCGGTATATTACCCCCAGATTGTTGGCTGATAGAGCTATAAGAGATTTATACCCGTTTTCTTTGGCCAGGCGATAGGCATCATAAGTCAAGCCCAGGGCATCAAATAAATTGCCTTTATAGCGAAAGATGGATCCTGTATAATTATACATTTCAATCCTGAGCCTACTATCATTTATCCTATCGGCATAATCATAAATAGAATCAAAATAGGAAAGGGCAGTATCAAAAAGTGCTTCATTAAAATATAACTCAGCCAAACAATACATGGCTGCCATCTTCAAACTTGTTTCTCCCAGCTCTGCTGCATGATGGTAAGCTGTTTTGGCAAAATCCATCCGGGCATTGTGCGACCAACGAATCCGATCAGATGACTTATTAATCCATTCCTGCACTGCATGGGATTTTTCTGCATCAGAGAGATCCTCCCAGGTGGGCAAATCATTAGAGGTTGAAACCTCATTATTTGCATACACACATCCAAAATATGAAAGTGTTAAAAACAAAAATATGTTAATGGAAAGTACTCGATAATTCATGCAAATAATCTTTGTTTTAAATCATCGGAAATTTACAAAAAATCAATGAATTACAAATAAAAACCAGAACCTATTGCCTTAATTGATATACCTACTCTGTACGCTAGTAAAGTTTAGACCTTTTGGAAAAAAATGACAATAAGACGTTTTCAAGCCCGGAATTGATATCAGCTGCAACAAAATCAATTTGGTATTGCATGCATTTTAACTTAAGTTTATTATAAAATTTTGAAAGTTCTTTGGAATACATTTCTTTCATCTGGGTAGGATTAATCTTGATTTCCTTTGCGGTTTCCATGTCGATAAACCGATAAGGTCTGTTCTGGTATTCCAGTTCGAATTCCTTCTTTTTGTCAAATACATGAAACAATACTACTTCGTGCTTATTATGTTTCAGATGTTGCAAAGCATCAAATACTTCATCGGGCTGCCCTATGTTTTCCATCATATCACTAAAAATAACCACCAGGGATCGTTTATGAATCTTGTCGGCAATTTCGTGTAAAATCTTTGCAGGATTGGATTTTTGATTGAGCTTCTGATTGTTTTTCTGCAGTAAATTCCCGAGTGTGGCAAAAAGCATTTTGTTATGGGCTGCATTAGATTTTGCGGGGGTATGCACATCCAGCTTCTCTCCAAAAATGCTAATACCTGCTGCATCGCGCTGTTTTTTAAGAACATACATCAATGAAGCGGCCGCCTGAACCGAAAAATCAATTTTCGACACTGAGTCATCGGATTCTCCCCAGGATGGAAAATACATGGAAGAGGAATTATCAATTACCAGCTGGCATCTGAGGTTGGTTTCTTCTTCAAATTTTTTAACGAACAACTTCTCTGTACGTCCATAAAGCCGCCAGTCAATATTTTTAGTAGATTCTCCGGGATTGTAGATACGATGTTCTGCAAATTCAACAGAAAAACCATGGAACGGGCTTTTGTGAAGGCCTGTAAGGAAACCCTCAACCACCTGCCGCGCCAGAAGCTCTAAATTCTCATATCTTTTATACCGGGAAGTTTCTAAAGATTTGTCCACTGTTGATGAATAGGGTTATAAAAAAATTGAAAAGGGTGTCTTTCCAAATGTAAGACACCCTTGAGAAATATTGGGAATCCTATAAATGCTAAAGCAGATTTTCAATTTTAGATGTAAGCATTGACTTAGGAACTGCTCCCACCTGTTTGTCGGCTACTTCCCCGTTTTTGAAAAACAGAATGGTAGGAATGTTACGGATACCATATTTTTGAGCCACTTCGGGGTTGCTGTCTACATCCAGTTTTCCCACAACAGCTTTCCCTTCATACTCCGCAGAAATCTCATTTACGATTGGCGCAACCATACGGCATGGCCCACACCATTCAGCCCAAAAATCAACCAATACGGGTTTGTCTGATTTAAGCACCAATTCTTCAAAATTACTGTCTGTCAATTCGATTGCCATAGTTTTGTTTTTTAGGGTTGATGATTTTATACAGTTACAAAAATAGAACTTTTATTGAGAATCTTGTCAGATAATCAAAATTTACTCCACTGTTCAACACCTCAGCAAAGATATTGTTGGGATTAGTTAAGCTTAAAATGAAGGTCAGTATTCTTCTTAAGAAGCTGGGTCAAAAAACCAACGGGTTCCACTTTGGTTCTTCTGGCCAGCATTTCCACACTGCTTTTTTCAACATCGTCGCGCAGTTTGATTTTCAGCCGGCATTTACCCTGGTGAGTCCTTACATTATGCAAAAGATAATCGATAAAACCCGGGTTCACTTCAGAGAGTGGAATTTCCAGTAAAAGGTCAGATGACATTTTTTCTACCACATCGCTAAGCAGCATCATCGATTTAACTTTCACCTCGTACTGGTCAGCAGATTTGAATCTGGGGGCAATGATAGCTTTCACGTAAACAAAGCTCTCCTTTTCAAGGAAATGTTTTACTCTCAGGTAGTCTTCCGAAAACAGGGTAAGCGAAAGTGAATCATTGTAATCTTCTATTACGAAGCTGCCAAAAGGTTTGCCGTTTTTGGTGTATTTGTGCTGAGCCGACAAAATAACACCGGCAAAACTCACCTCACGGTTTTTCAGTTTATCCAAATCCTGCAGCTGAGAAAGATTATGGCTACAGTAGGATTCTATCTGTATCCTGAAATTGTCAAGAGGATGACCTGATATGTACATTCCGGTAACCTCTTTTTCCTTTTTGAGCATTTCCAGTTTTTCCCATTTAGGACATTCGGGCATTTCCGGATCGGCAATGGTATTTTCCTCAGCCTCCCCAAAGAGGTTCATTTGTGAGGAGTTCTTCTGCAGGATTTGTGCATGGGCATATTTAACAATCTTATCGATAAAATTGGATCCACCCTCCTCCTCTGTATGGAAAAACTGAGCCCGGTGCACGTTTTCAAAGCAATCAAACGCACCTGCCATTGCCAGTGACTCAATAACTCTTTTGTTTGCTGACCTGAGGTTGATGCGGGTCATAAAATCAACAAAATTTTTATATGGGCCGTTAGCCTCCCGCTCTTCCAGAATATTTTCAACGGCTCCCTCTCCTACTCCTTTTATCGCTCCAAGTCCGAAACGAATCACTCCCTGGTCATTTACAACAAAATTGAGCGCACTTTCGTTTATATGCGGCCCTGAAACCTCTATATTCTGCCGCTGACACTCTTCCATAAACAGGGTGATCTTCTTCAAATCACTGATATTGCAGGTAAGTACTGCGGCCATGTATTCGGCAGGGTAATGGGCTTTGAGGTAACCGGTTCGGTAGGCTACTACAGAATAGGCAGCAGAGTGCGAACGGTTAAATCCATACATGGCAAACTTGGCCATCACGTTAAAAATATCTTCCGCTTTTTTCTTATCTACCCCTTTATTAAATGCTCCTTCTACGAAAATAACCTTTTGCCTTTCCATTTCTTCCGGCTTCTTTTTGCCCATGGCGCGCCGCAGAATATCTGCAGCTCCCAGAGAGTAACCTGCCATAATCTGGGCGGCCTGCATGATCTGCTCCTGGTATACCATGATTCCATGGGTGGGAGTTAGGATCTCTTCAAGCCATTCGTGCGGATAATCGGTCTTCTCGATTCCATGTTTCCGATTGATAAAGTCGGGGATAAAATCCATGGGCCCGGGTCTGAAAAGGGCGTTCATGGCAATGAGGTCTTCTATGTTGTTGGGCTTTAACTCCTTGAGGTATTTCCGCATTCCGGCCGACTCAAACTGGAAAGTTCCAACTGTATCGCCCCTTTGGTACAACTGATAAGCAATTTCATCTTCCAGGGGAATTTGCTCGGGATCAATCTCAACATCATGCCTCAGCTTAATATTTTTTACTGCTTCCTTAATAATGGTAAGCGTTTTCAACCCCAGGAAGTCCATTTTCAGCATCCCCACAGACTCAACATACTTTCCGTCGTACTGAGTTACGGGCAGGTTTGAATCTTTCTGGGTACTCAATGGGATACAGTCTACCAGATCCGTAGGTCCGATAATCACACCACAGGCATGCACGCCGGTTTGCCTGTTGGATCCTTCCAGAATTTTGGCATATTTGAGCGTTTCCCTGATCAGTGGGTTCTGGTCATTGAGGGCTTCCTGCAGTTCTGGTATATCCTTGTAGGCATCGCTTAGCGAAGTACCTGGTTTGTCAGGCACCAGTTTGGCAAGGCGATCGGCTTCGGACAATGGAAGCTTCAATACCCTGGCCACATCCCTGATAGAGGATTTGGCGGCCATGGTTCCAAATGTTACAATCTGAGCAACCTTGGTACGGCCGTATTTCTGGATTACATAATCCATTACCTTTTCGCGCCCTTCATCATCAAAATCGATGTCAATATCGGGCATTGACACCCTTTCCGGGTTAAGAAACCGCTCAAACAGCAGGTTGTATTTTATGGGGTCAATGGCCGTAATGCCGGTAGCGAAAGCTACTGCCGAGCCGGCAGCACTGCCCCTCCCGGGCCCAACGGCCACATCCATCCTACGGGCCTCATTGATGAAATCCTGAACAATAAGAAAGTAACCAGCAAAGCCCATGTCTTTGATGATTTTCAACTCATGGTCAAGCCTGTCTTTAACTTCAGGGGTTATTTCATCATAAAATTTTTTGGCTCCTTCGTACGTAAGATAATGCAGGTAGTCATCCTCATTTACAAACCCTTCGGGCAACGGGAAAACAGGGAGAAGAATATCACGAACAATCTGATACTCTTCAACTTTGTCTACAATCTCCTGGGTATTGGTTATTGCCTGAGGAATGTCTTGAAAAAGTCCGGCCATTTCCTGTGATGTTTTCAGGTATTCCTGTCCCGAGTAGCGCATGCGCGTATCATCATCAAGATCTCTTCCTGTCTGAAGACAAATAAGAATATCATGCGCCTTCGCATCTTCTTCATTGATATAATGACTGTCGTTGGTTGCAATTACTTTCAGATTGTATTTTTCAGCCAGTTGTAAAAGCTGCTGATTTACAGGCTCCTGTTCTTTCAGGCCATGTCGCTGAAGCTCCAGGTAATAATCATCACCAAAAATCTCAATATGCTCCTTTATTACCTTTTCGGCTTTTTCTATACCCGAATTCATAAGTGCCTGAGGGAGCTCACCACCCAGACAGGCTGATGAGGCTATAAGGCCTTCACTGTATTTGCGAAGCGTTTCTTTGTCAATACGGGGAGTATAGTAGAACCCTTCAAGATAGCCTATAGAACATATTCTCGAAAGGTTTTCGTATCCTTGTTTGTTTTTGGCCAGCAAAATAAGGTGGTAGCCGCTTCTGTCTTCTTTGCCTCTTTTGTTGTGCCGGCTGCCATCTGCCACATACACCTCACAACCCACGATGGGCTTAATGCCGTGTTTGACAGCAGCAGTGGTAAAATGCATTACACCATACATGTTTCCATGGTCGGTAATAGCAAGCGCTTTCATTCCTGAGTCAGCCGCTTTTTTCATCATTACATCGATGTTGGCGGCGCCATCTAATATAGAGAAATTGGTATGTACGTGTAAATGTGTGAATTCCATCTTTTGAAGATCTTTTTTAAGTAGCCTCCAAAAATATACAAAAAAAAGGGAGAAAACGGTCAGGTTTGTCCATAATGATCCACGAGTTATCAACGCCTTTATTAACAATGGAAATAACAAACTGATGACTTGAAAGTAAAGAAAAAGAATCCATACCTGTTAAGGTTACCCAAACCCATCATTTTATCCCATTATTTTGCCAATTGCCTTACCATAGTATTAGGAGAGGGTTTAAGTATGAGAGAAAATAACACGAAAAAAGCTTTGTTATTAATAAAAATTGTCGGAAATTTGCACCCCTGAAAATTATATAGTTAGAATTCAAAAATTAAAAAAGAAAAATGCCAACAAGAATCAGATTACAGAGAAAAGGTAAAAAAGGTAACCCTTTTTACCATGTGGTAATTGCGGATGGTCGTGCACCCCGGGACGGAAAATTTATCGAGAGAATTGGCACTTACAATCCCATGACAGACCCTGCGACAATCGATTTGAATTTCGATCGCGCACTTTACTGGCTCCAGGTAGGAGCACAACCTTCAGAAACAGTTCGTTCTATTTTTTCAAGAGAAGGAGTACTTCTTAAGGATCACCTTTTGAAAGGTGTGAAAAAAGGAGCCCTAACCGAAGATCTGGTAGAAGAAAAGTTTAAAGCATGGCTGAAAGAGAAAGCAGAAAAGCTGGAACAAATAGCAAAAGATGCCAATCTTTCTGTTTCAGAACTTAAGAAAAAGCGTCTGGAAGATGAAAAAAAGATCAATGAAGCCCGTGCAGAAGAGCTGGCGAAAAAGCTTGCAAAAGATAACCTGAAAGCAGAAGAAAAAGCAGCCCCTGAAGCTGAAGAACCGAAAGCTGAAGAACCGAAAGCTGAAGAACCAAAAGCTGAAGAACCAAAGGCTGAAGAACCAAAGGCTGAAGAACCGAAAGCTGAAGAGCCAAAAGCTGAAGAACCAAAGGCTGAA
>SLPR01000282.1 GCA_007131895.1 Bacteroidales bacterium
CAAGCCTGCTTACAGTGTTACCTTACCCGAGGCATATGTCGTGCCGGTGGAATATGCTGATGTTATTCACAGACTTGCACTTCACGGAATAGAGATGACCATCCTGAAGGAAAACCGGACTATACCCGTGGAGACTTACCGTTTCAGGGATGTTCAACTCGCTTCCCGATCCAATGAAGGAAGACAAACTGCTTCTTTCACCACGGAGCTGATTCATCAGGAAAAAGAGTACCTGAAAGGTTCAGCAGTAATACCCATGAACCAATCCCGTGCACGCCTCATTGCTCACGCGTTGGAGCCTATGGCTCCGGGTTCTTTTGTTTACTGGGGCTTTTTCAATGCTGTGTTTGAAAGGGTTGAGTATTTTGAAAGCTATGTGATGGAATCTATGGCCCGCGAGATGCTGGCCAGCGATCCCTCGCTAAGACAGGGTCTGGACAATGCCCTGAAGGAAAATCCTGCAATGGCCGAAAATCCCTATGCTATTCTTTCCTGGTTTTATGAACAAACGCCCTATTATGACCAAAAGCATAACATCTATCCGGTAGGAAGGATAATCACTGATACCGCATTGTACAAAAAATAATACTTAAAGGAAACTAACACAACCCTTGCAGTGAATTGGAGGTTATCAGTAAAGGGGATAAGATTTTTTTCAGGAATCCATTAGCCGGAAGTTCAAAAGCAACTCTTACAGACTTTCTAATCTGCAAATAGAATAAAAGCAAAGCCCCGTCTCCCGGTTTATTGGGAGTTCAGGACCTGAATGACTTTGAACAATAAATTACAAACTTTCTTACCGGATAACAAATGTTACACCCGCCCTTGCACCTACCCACCATTGTGATGTATAGTTCTTCCACTCGCTTTCATAGAAGCTTCTGGAAGTAAGTTCAAGGTCATCTGCAGTATTATCACCTGGAGTATTGTAAATATGATTGTAAACAACTAGCCCGCCAATCAGCTGAATCCTTTCATGTAAAGAATGGGAATACAGCGTGCGAAACTCGTTAAGAAGGTTTGTTTTTTGATCGTCCCACCATTTCCAGTCATGATGAATCTGGTAGGAATGACCCTCCAGCTGAAGGAATGACACTTCGGGAGAAAGGGTTATACGCGTACCAATACCGTATCCTGTAGCAGAATACAACTTGTCGTGAAAAGGCCTTGCACCCACCGAGAAAATATTGTAAAAGGCGGGCACCCCTATTTTAAACGAAAGATTGGTATACATAACATCGCTTGTTGCCAGTTCCAGCTGTCTCAAACCACCCTTGCGGGTTACGCTCAGAAAACCAATTGGAACACCTGAAATGGTATCGCTTACATTGATAAAACCCAGCTGAAAGCCTTCCACTTTGGAAGCTGCATTGAGAAATCCGGCAACCTGAAGCCCCTGTACATCGCCTGCTACATTCATAAACCCGGCCAGTTGTGCACCCTGCATCGTGCCGGCAGAAAAGTTTCCAAAACCAGCACCATATATCCCCCGGGCATTTCCCACTGTTACATTCATAAAACCGGCACCCATGACACCATGGGAACTGCCCGCCGTTACATTCATAAAACCTGCACCACTAACCCCTTCAAAATCGCCACGGGTGACATTCATAAAGCCGGCTCCTGCAGCAGACCGGCTATTACCACCCACTACATTCATAAAGCCGGCTCCTTTTACTCCCTCATGATCTCCCCGAATGGTGTTCATGAATCCGGAAAAATGAATCCCTTCTGTAGAGCCGGTTACTACATTTATGAACCCGGCCCACTGAAGACCTTTCAAGTCTCCCCTGACTACATTTCCAAAACCCGAAAGTTGAACTCCTTCAACTCTACCCTCAGTAATATTTAAGAAGCCACCTGCCTCCAGGCCCTGTATCCCGCCGGTAAGTCCCATAAACATATTCAGGCTAAACTGATAACGGTAATCACGTGTCTGATACCCATCGGTACCCACCAGTGGAAACACACTTAGCTGAAAATCCCGCAAGGGCTTATCTTCAGGAGATTGACCATTCAGTTGAAAAACGGTTACCAGGGCCAGAATAAAAGTGATAATGCTTTTTTCTTTTGTTTTCATTGTTGATTGTTAATATTGATTAGAATTAATTGATTATTTCCAAAACCCATTAACAATTTATGTACCATGACCACTAAGAAACTCTCAATGTGATACTTAACAAATTTCTCCATAGAATTGTAAAAAAAATCATGGGAGACAAACGTGAAAGGTGACCGATTCCGAACAGTTATGTTCGCTTTACAACAGAAGATATCCTGACGAATTGCTTGTTGGAGGATAAAAGTTGCTTAAACGAAAATAAAGGGAATTTTAACACAGGCAAGCCATGAAGAAATAGAATCCTGGTACGTAAAAGTTGTGGTGCAAGATGAAGTCTAAAGTAACAGGATTTCAATAGCCAATATCCTGGGTTTGTTTTTTATTGTTGTGTTTGTTTTTTTGTGGACAAAGCCCAGAGTCCCAGAGCGGTAATTCCACCATTGACGATCAGGATTTCAAACCCGAACTTATACCCCCAGAACATTTGCTCTGAATTAATACTGAGCAAGTAACTAATGATGGGAGATGCAATGCACAAAAGTGGCACCCATTTGTCGCGCACCTGCCATTTGGTATACAAGCCGAAAAAGTATAAACCCAGCAAAGGGCCATAAGTATAGCCTGCGATGGTAAACAGTTTGCTGATAAGAGCAGTGTCATTGATGGCACGATATCCTATAATGACAAACAATACAATGATCGAGAATGCTATATGCACTATATACCTGATTTTTTTAATTCTTTTTTCGGTAATACCTGCCTTGCGTTTAAGCCCCAGAAAATCAATGCAAAAAACGGTGGTAAGGGCAGTAAGGGTGCCGTCGGCACTGGAGTATGCCGCGGAAATCAATCCAAAGAAGAAAGTAAGTCCTGCCACAACACTCAAATATTGCAGGGCAAGTGTGGGAAACAGATCGTCGGAGGTTTGTGGTAATACAATATCAAATTGCCCGGCATAAATCCACAATACAGCACCCAGAAACAAAAACATAAGATTTACCGGAATCAAAATAAATCCAAAGGTGAAAATATTTTTTTGTGCATCTCTCAGGTTGCGGCAACTGAGGTTTTTCTGCATCATATCCTGGTCAAGTCCGGTCATAACAATGGTGATAAACATGCCGGCAAAAAACTGTTTAAGAAAAAATCGTGGATCGGTATAATCAGTTACAAACATTTTGGTATATCCCCTGGATGATGCTTCTCCCCAAAGTTCTCCCAGGCTCATGCCCAATGAATTGGCAATGATAAAAATAGTAATCACCACGGCCGATATCATAAAAGTAGTTTGCAATGTATCAGTCCAAACAATGGTTTTGATTCCACCCTGGAAAGTATAGAGCAATATAAGCACCATAAACAAACCTACCGTAACTCCAAAAGGAATTCCCCAATGGTCGAAAACGAACAATTGCAGTACATTTACCACCAGAAACATTCGAAACGAAGTGCCAATTAAACGGGAAATGATAAAATAAAAAGCCCCGGTTTTGTAGGATGAAAATCCAAACCGCTTTTCCAGGTATGTATAAATGGAAGTAAGATTCATTTTGTAGTACATGGGCAACAGCACCAGGGCAATAACAAAATAGCCTGCCAGGTAGCCCATCACCAGCACCATGTAAGAAAAGCTTTCAGCTTCCACCAAACCGGGAACCGACATAAAAGTCACACCACTCAATGATGCACCTATCATACCGTATGCTACCACATACCATGGAGAATTGCGGTTGCCTATAAAATATGTCTCATTATTGGCCCTGCGGGCTGTAATGCGCGAAATGGAAAAAATCAGCAGGGTATATATGAAAAAACTGAATAATATTACATTAGAAGTCATGGATGCAGCATTTAATTATGAGCGGCAAAAATAGGGAAAGTTTTCAGAACTGCATTCAGGGAAAATACCTTTCATTTAGTTTGCAGGAGGAAATGCCCGAATCATGTACTCTTTTCTGTTGTATCCTCCGAAAGCACCCAATCCTCCTTCAATATTGCTGTAAATTCTTACTGCCTCAGCAAAAGGAAAGTCATCATCATAGAAAAAGTAATCTTCTACGCTCTGATGAAAACGATAATAGGGAAAGTCTGTCTGAAAAACAGTAATAAAAACAGAATCGATAAACCGGTAAGCTTCATTGTCACCTAAATTACCATCCACATCAATGAAACCAAAATGTTCTCCTTTAAAGTTGTACCGACTACCCTGTGAATCAGAGAAAAATTCGTTGCCCCGATCAAGCCAAAGCGGACTGGAACCCACAAAAAAGGGCTCATCATTAAAATTACTGGCCCGATAGGAACGCATAATCCCATTTGTTCGGAAATAGTTGGTTTCATGGGTTTTCTGTGGCTTTACTGACCAGCCAATCAATATCTCCATCCCTCCCCAGGTATCATATACAACCCTTACATCTACAAATGAAACATCCTCTACAGCATGTTCCGGAACAAAACATTCGGCCTCAGCAAACTCTCCTTCCGGTGTTTCCACTGTAAGCTGATAATACCGGCCAGGTACCACAGGAAATTCGGAAGCTGGCACAACGAACGCTCTCAGGTTGAAATCATACGATAATTTTATAAAATCTCCTCCCTTGGGAGCCATATACACGTCAGCATTTTCATTTACCGGCGATACTATACTATTTCCAACATGGGGTCTGCTGCGATTCACATAAACCTTTATCATAGTATCCTGAGGCGAAATATATGAATTGACCACCAGCCTGGGCTCGCTTAGCGGAATTGAGACATTATCGGCTTCACTGAGAAAAAAATCTTCGCAGCCGGTCAATGCCAGCAGGAAAACTATAAAAAACGAAAGCAGCTTACAACGGGTACCAGGTATTAAAAGTCCTGAAATATTCTTTTTATCCATCTTGTAAATTTTGGGGTCTGAAACCATGGTTTGTTGCATTAAAAAAACAGGTTGTTGTAATGGAACAGAAATATATTTAAAACAAACAGCAACAGCGATTGCAATGATTGTTCATTAAAATTTAAAGTTAACGCTGATGGAAGGAACAACAGGAAAAATGCTTACCTGCATCAACCGTGAGCCATGAGCCCTTTCATCCCAGTAATAAAAAAACGGATTCTTGCGGCTGTAGGCATTGTAGGCGCCTATTTCGATGGTTCGTTCCACCGGATATCCAAATCGTGTAATATCTTTGTGAAACTGTATTCCCACATCAAGTCGATGGTAGGAAGCAGCCCTGAAGCTGTTCTTTTTGTCATACACATTGGCTGAATCCCACCACCACGTGTTATTGTGCTCATTGTTAGCACGATGGGTGACAACAGGGAATTTTCCTGTACCCAAATCATACGCATTACCGGTAGCATAGACCCAGGTAGCGCTGAAAGTCGTTCGAGGCGATATTTCGTATATCCCTACCAAAGAAACATCGTGTCTGCGATCGTAGCGTGCCCAGAACTTCTCCCCAAAATTCAATTCATCAAACTGATGTTGAATCCATGAAAGAGTATAACCTGCCCAGCCGGAAAACCTGCCCACTTTACGCTGTATTAAAAATTCAATCCCGTAAGCCCAGGCCTGACCGCTGGTAATATTATCCTGCCAGGAAAAGTCTTCAGCGCCTTCAGGGTCACCTATAATAAGGAACGATGCTCCTTCCTTGTAGCCAACAATATCGTCAGCCTTTTTGTAATAACCTTCAAGAGAAAATTCAAGATTGCGCGCCAGCCAGTCATATGCAAAACCAGTAGCCACCTGCCAGGTTCTTTGTGGGGGGATCCGGCCGGTGGAAGGAACCCATAAATCGGTAGGCAATCCAATGCCGGTACTGCTCAACAAATGAACATACTGGTTCATGGAAGCAAAAGAGGCTTTCCAGCTGAGCTGGGGGAATAGAATCAGATTGGAATTAAAGCGGGGTTCAAGGTACTGATAGGACTTATCATCTGCATAAAAATGACTGAAACGCAATCCGGGATTGATTTTGAGTACATCGCCAAAACTGATTTCGTCTTCTATATACACACCCGACTCCACACTGCGATGAATCTCCTCGCTGCGACTGAACTGCCCTATATCATCATCCCTGAAAACCACAGCGCTGGGGGTAAACTTGTGTAAAATGGTCTGAAAACCTGCCCTGACATGATGATTGGGAAAAGGTTGCCAGCCTACATCATATTTCAGCCCTACATCCTGTATGCCTGAATTGTAACGCAAATCAAAAGCGCTTGAATAATTATTGTCAAATCTCCGGTATCTCTCTTTGGCGTAAATTTCAAGCAAATAATCAGAAAACACAAAAGAGGCATTGGCAAACAAGCGGTCGTTGAAGATATGGTTCCACCTCACTGTGGTAGTAATATTCTGCCAGTACATTCCGCCCTCGGAGCTGTCTTCAAACTCAGAAGTTTTGTAATCATCTTTAAAGAAAAACTTATCTCTGCCCATATAGCTGCTCACAAAAATGCGGTTGTTAGCATCTACATCGTAGTTGAGTTTGGCATTCAGATCGTAAAAGAAGTAGCCTGCATAGCCATCGTCAGGAAAAAAAGGGCGGGTAAGTGCATCAATGTAAGTTCGGCGCCCGGAAACAAGGAAAGAGGCCTTGTCTTTGATGATGGGCCCTTCAAGGGTCAGCCGGCTGCTGATCAAACCGATGCCTCCTTCACCTGAAAATTTTTGCTTGTTTCCGTCCTTCATCTGTATATCCAGAACAGACGACAATCTTCCCCCATATCTGGCCGGGAAACCTCCCTTGTAAAGTTGCATATTTTTCACTGCATCACCATTAAAAACGGAGAAAAAACCAAATAAGTGGCTGGCATTGTAAACAATGGCATCGTCGAGGATAATAAGATTCTGATCGGGCCCTCCCCCTCGTACATAAAACCCGCTTGTTCCTTCTGTACCCGACTGCACACCCGGCAATAACTGAAGCACCTTAAACATATCTTTCTCCCCCAGCAGAGAAGGAATATTGCGGGCCTGATGAATAGGAACTTCCAGTCGTGACATTTGCACACTCTGTGAGATTCGGGTCAGTCTTTCATCTGTCACTACCACTTCCTGCAATTCAATCGCAGGATCCAGTTCAATATCCAGGCGAAGATTTCCGGTTAATACCAGCTCTCTGATTTCAGGCACATAGCCTACATAAGAAAAAATAAGCACCACGCTGTCTGCAGGCAACGTTATGGAGTAAAAACCGTAAGTATTAGATGTGCTGCCAATGCGCAAATTGGATTCATAAATATTGGCACCCACCAGCGTTTCGCGGCTGCCTTTTTCGTAAACATAACCGCTGACGGTGTATCTTGTTGTTTGTGCAGATAAAAAGGTAAGGGCTGAAAACAAGACCATTACCGTAAAGAACAGAGCAATGAATGGTTTCTTCATATGCGTTTTGGAATGGGTTGGTAAATTGCATGCAAAATTGCAAATAATTCCAACAAATAACGCATAGATGAATTAATTATTTTTTTATTTTCGAACCAAGAATAAAAAAACTGCAAATACCATTGGTTTTGCAGTTTTATAATATTACCTTGACCTTCAATTAATAGAAAAAAGATTTAATCAACATCTCTGATGCAACGAACGCTATACCCAAACTGAAAACCCGCCTCTTCTGTTCCAAATGGATTATAGGTAAAAGGCATGATAGCGTTGGTGGAAAAATCCAGAGAGTAAAAGTAGGACGAGTTCCCTCCCCATCCTTCACCCTCATCGGGAGGGGCAAGCCACCAAAAGCCATCAGCTCCTGCGGGAGGATAAACCTGGCCATCAACCCCTGCAAAGGAAGTGGGCAAAGCAGCAAATCCAAAACTGTCAAGGCCATAAACTTCGGGATAATTAGTAATGTCGTATGCCCAGGCGGGTTGTTCAGACACAATACAATCTCCCCCCAGGGGTGTATCTGTTCCTCTGCAGGATTTCAACGCCTGCCCAACAGTTTCTTCGGTAAAATTTGAATACGTGTAATCATTGATAATATAATCAATGAGTTGCAGCATATCCTCTCTTGCGGGGACCCTCCATCCAAACGGACAAAGTTCACGTTCATCAACCAGTGTCCATCCATTGTACAAAGCACCAAAAGCCTCACGAACTTCCTCATTACTGTTAAAACCAGGCATTTCCTCATATGGCAATTGCGTAAACGCCCCCTCATTGATGGCCAGCCACTTTTCTTCATTAAGATCTGTCAATATTTGATCACCATCTCTGTAACGGGTAACTCTGAGGTTTTCAGCCATCCATTCCTGGTTTCCAATAACTGCCGTAGCATATGTATTACCATCTATGTCATTCATAAAGCCTGCTGCCAGGTTTGCAGTCATTCTGATTACTGCTCCTTCGCTGTAGGTATCCGGATGCGTAAGCATACCATTCCATACAATGGAGTGCCCTGTACCGGGGGCCACACGGACAATATCGCCACTCAGGCCAACAGGTGCAATAGGGTGAAAGTCGACCCCGTCGAAGGTTACCTCAAGACTCATATTGTAAAGAGTACCCGTTGCCGCCGAAAAATCGTAAGTGATATCTACTATGCCGGAACCGTCGTCGCGCTGTTCAACAAATATGTTGGTAAACTCGTTGGCTTTGAGAGACAACACAAAAAATAATGTCAACAAGAATAAGGAGATTTTTTTCATCATCTTTGAGTTTTGTGGATAAAGCAATTAAGTATTAATATTTGAAAATTTTCTTGTTAAAAACATCGTGGTTGCCCGTAATCGCCAAAAGAAAAACACCTTTGGGTAAACTATGGACCCCAATGAGTTTCTGCTCTCCGGGCATGTGATGTATTTTTCCCTTTTTCAGCACTCTGCCAGTGGTATCAAAAAGGGTATAATCAGCCAAAACATCTGAACTCCAGGGTAGAAC
>SLPR01000503.1 GCA_007131895.1 Bacteroidales bacterium
TAAAAATATTTACGCACCATTCTCACCTCTTCCGGGAATCAGAAGAATAATAAAAATCGTAAAAATGGCGATATAAAGTTTATGCATTGTCTTTTCGTTTTTGCAAGTTGCAAATGTAAATGAAAATTGTAAAAAACAAACATTTTTGTGCAATTAATTTAAACTGATGTTTGTGAAAATTATTTAAAACACATATAGTCAGTAGATTATGAGGTGTAATTATTTTTTTAAATGCATTGCTGACCGGTAAATTGGTTAAGGCTATATCTGCAAGCTCAAATTATGGGTTCAATCCGAAAACGGGTTTTCGGTAGTTGGTTTTAATCTTGTAGTTTTTAATCTGCTGATTAGTAATTAAATATGTTTGTGTAAACTCGAGGAATCATTGGGCAATTAACTTTTTAGAGTCGACTCAAGGATAAATCGTAATTTTGCACCATGCAGAAAAAAGTAATCATCGGATTGTCAGGGGGAGTGGACTCCAGCGTTGCTGCCTGGCTGCTTAAAGAGCAGGGCTATGATGTAACGGCCCTTTTTATGATCAACTGGAAGGACAGCAGCGTCACTCTCTCGGGCGATTGCTCCTGGGAAGAAGATATCATCCTGGCGCAACTGGTGGCCCGCAAAATCGGAATCCCCCTGGAAGTGGTAGATTCAACGGATAAGTACAAGGAAAGTGTGGTAGAATACATGTTCTCTGAGTATGAAAAAGGGCGTACCCCCAATCCCGATGTTTTGTGCAACCGGGAAATCAAATTTGATGTATTTCATGAAGCCGCCAGGAAATTTGGCGCTGATTACATCGCCACCGGTCATTATGCACGCACCGAAAAACTCACTACGGAAAAAGGTGAAGTAACCCGCTTGCTGGCCGGTACCGACAGCAACAAAGATCAGTCTTACTTCCTTTGTCAGCTCTCGCAGGAGCAACTGAACAATGTTTTATTTCCCATTGGAGATATCGACAAACCCGAAGTGCGCCGCATAGCAGCAAAACTGGAACTGGCTTCCGCCCATAAAAAAGATTCGCAGGGGATTTGTTTTGTGGGGAAAGTGGATTTGCCCACTTTCCTGCAGCAAAAGCTTGCGCCTAAAACCGGGCAGGTGATCGAAATTGATGAGAATGACCCCGTTTTACTGGATATTTGCCGTCAGTTTGATGAACTGGACAAGTCTATGCCTGAGAGGGTTTGTGGCGAATTTGATTTCTCGAAAATGGAAGGTGTCGCAGCCGGAGAACACCCAGGTGCCCATTATTATACCGTTGGCCAGCGCAAAGGGCTCAATATAGGAGGCAAGCTGAAACCCTTGTTCGTGCTGGGTACCGATGTGGAGAATAATATCGTATACGTAGGGCAGGGGCACGATCATCCCGGCCTTAACCGCAAGGGGCTTTTTGTTGCCAAAGATGAAATCCACTGGATACGGCCTGACCTGGCTCTGCAACCCGGCGAGGAAAAACAATGCCGTGCCCGCATCCGCTACCGCCAGGAATTGCAGGATGCCACCCTGGTAATGCACGAAAACGGGCTCTACATCCTTTTCGATCAGCTGCAACGTGGCGTCGCCGCAGGGCAATTTGCTGCCTGGTATTACGACGATGAGGTGGTGGGCTCGGGGGTGATTCGTTAAAATTTGCTTTGGTAAGGACTCTTGCCTGTGTTGATAAGATAGTTTTTTAAATTTAATCGGTCAATACTGATAAAAAATTACTGTTTGCCGGTATAAAGAAAATATTGATACTTTTCACACTTTAGATTACTCACTCCCCCTCTATCAGACACGAACCCTTTCATTTCGATCCGGCTTTTTTGCGGGAGAGACCACAAAGTAGCAGCGAAGCTAAATCTCAAGCTGCTAAAGTATGTCCATTGCAAATACCTGATTTATTATGAGCATTACGACGATATCAATCTGGTCATTTCAAAGGAAAAGCAAATTAAGAAATGGGGCAAAGCTAAATCTCAAGCTGCTGCAGTATGTAAATTGCAAATACCTGGTGTATTATGAGTATTACGACGATATCAATATGGCCATTACAAGGGAAAAGCAAATAAAGAAATGGGGCGAAGTCAAAAAAAACAAACTCAATGAAAAACTAAACCCCGGATGGAATTGAGAGGATGTATCAGTAGAATATGCCATCCCATCCTAATTGTCTAAATCAGATTTTGGATGGTTATTCCTGGTGTTCTGAAGGATTTACCACCCAATTTTATAGCGAAATTAAAATACAAACAAACTGTTTTTAAAACAAATACTAAAATTTACTCAATCATATTGTTGCGAATCGTATATAAAAATGCCATTCCGATAAGGGAACTCATAAAGTATCAGGCTTGGAATCAGATTGTGTCATTAATTTCCGGACAGTTCAAACTTGCATGAGCAGCGTGCTTACAAAAGACAATAAAAATTGGGTCAAAAGATGCAGCGGGTCGGCTTAAATGTTAAGGCAACCGGCATAAGAGGGCCGAGGCACTTTTAGGGTGAGTAGAATATTCCGACCGTTGGAAAAGATGTTATGCCCTGAAGCTATTGGGGTTATTCTGCACGTGTATTTCTGATGCACCTTATTGAGAATCCTCTTTCGCGGTTTGTGCTTGCCCTGAGGATGCTGCCGTAGGCATAGTCGAAATCGCGGTAATAAACTGTTTGTGCAGAGTGCGGGGTTGCGGTCCACCAGTAGCCCACAAATCCCATGAGGGCATAGGAGCCACCCGTGCCGCGGTGCCCGCCTGGCAACCCGGCGAATCCCACCAGGTCGTTGCCATAATGTACGTCATGAGCGTTCCATCGCGGATGCAGCTGGGTGTCGCAATCGCCTCCCAGGGGTGAGTTCTGCTGCCTGCACGATTTGAGGGCGTTAGCAGCATTGTCTGTGGTGACCTCATCATACTGGCTCACCAGGTAATTACTCATTTGTGTCCATTCTTCGTCAGTGGGTATACGCCAACCTGCCGGACACAAACCTGCCGGATTGTCGACAGCATACCAGTTGTAAAGGGCTCCGTAAGAATCCAGCATTTGCTCTTCCGACCCTATGCCATCGATGTTTTCGTGGGGGTGCACGGCAAAGGCACCGCTGGTGTTGTTTTGCCATTCAGAGCCTGATAGCCCTGTTTCAATGGGTGTGCCATCGGCAAATTTGGAGGTACGCAGGTTTCGGGCCATCCATACATGGGCTCCCAGGGTAATCAACGGGTAAAAGTTGCCGTCAATGTCATAGACTCCCTCTGTGTAGTCATTTTCGGAGGGAGGGTCTACCCAATGAGGTAATCCGTTTTGCATGTTAAGCACCTGTCCTTCTTCACCAGGAGGAAGTGTTTGCCAGCCGTTTTCCCCGTAAAACAGGATACCTCCCTGCACCGGGTCCGCCACCGAAATGAAGCCAGAGAGGTCGGGTGTGCCTGTAAGGTCTTCGTAATCTCCGCTGAATGCTCCTGCTGATGTGCGGGCATGCAGGGCATATGGTACACTTAGCAGGCGTGAGGTGCCGGTTTCAACGCCATTTACAACCGAACGGATATAATATATATGCTGACCCCACAGAAAGTCCTCCATGGAATTTAAAGAGCCTACTGCCAGGCTTACCATGCCCTGGGGGCTGGTGAGGGCGTGATGGGTTTCGTGGAAAACCTCCTGCCCATCAATGGAATCCCTGATGAGCACTATGTCAATGGTAACGTTTTCAGAAACAATAAGCTGTCCCTGGGTGTCGCGTAGCACAGCCTGGTAATTAAACGCTGCCGGCGGTTGGGAAATTGACTGATTGACAAGCAGAAGACACAAGCAGCATAAAACGAATAGGCGAGGTATGGATTTCATGGTAAAAGGTTTTTCAGGATTTTGATTTTCTTTTCAGACGGTTTAGGGTAGCTGTTTTATGCATCTTATGCTCAGTCCAAAAGTTTTTCCGCCGTTGTTCTGATGAAAGTTGCCGTTGTCATGGCCAAGAAAGCGATACCACGCCTGGGTGTCAGAGCTTTCGGTTGTTGCCCACCAGTAGCCAATAGTGCCGATACCGAAATAGGATCCCCCGGTGAGTCTTACTGCTGCAGGCAATGCAGAGAAACCGTGATCATCTGTGCCATATTGGGTAGAATGAGCATTCCAGCGGGGGTGTATCTGAGTGTTGCAATCACCTTCCAGTGGAGAATTGACCTGTCGGCAGGACTTTAGTTCATTACCCGATAAGATAGCTGCTCCCAGCTGGCTCCACTCATCGTGGGTGGGTACAGCCCATCCTGCGGGGCATAGTCCGCGTGGGTCGCTGGTGGCATACCAGTTGTAAAGCCTACCGTATGCCTGAATCATTTCCTCTTCACTGTCAATGCCCGATGCACTGGTATAGGGATATACAGCCATTGCGCCCTCTGTGGTGGCAGCCCATTGGGAATTGATCAGGCCGGTTACAATGTCAGAGCCATCCCGGTAGCGGGTGGTACGCAGGTTTTCAGCCATCCACTCGCGGCCTCCAAGGGTTATCACAGGATACACATTGCCATCGATATCGGTAACGGTGACCGGTTCTTCCTCAAATTCCTCAAAGTGGGCAGTGAGTGTTATTTCGTGTGCAGGCATCTCAAATTCAATGGTGTGAGTTGTTCCCAGGGTGCTGCCTGTTTCATCCGTCCACTGTATAAAAATGTAGTCCTGATGGGCAATGGCAGTGATGGTCGCCGTATAGCCCTGAGGATAGCTTCCTGCTCCCTGGGTGAAACCGGCACCGGGCGGGTCAACCAGGAGATTCAGCGGCCAGGTTTGCGGCCCTGAGGCAAGGTCTGTCCACTGGGGCTCTCCCTCAGTAACCAACAGGTACTGGCCGTCTTCCCCCGCGGGTATGATAAGCCATTGCCCGTTGAGATATACCGCTAAATCGCCGGTATCGGCCCCCGGTATGCTTATATAGCCCGAAAGATCGGGAAGGTTGACCAGGTCGTCATAGCTGCCTTTGAAATCTTCTTCCGAAGCCAGGGCATGCATGGCCATGGGCACACTCATGAGTTGGCTTACGCCCATTACTTCTCCATTGAGAATAATGCGCAGAAAATAAATGTCTTCGCCCCAGGCAATGATGTCGAGCGACTCTACAGAGCCGATCGCAAGGCTGATCAATCCGTTTGCATCTGTTTGAATAGAATGGGATTCTGAAAAAACAACGGCTCCTTCCGGGCTGCCCTTGAGGATCTGGGCCTCAAGGGTTACCTGCTCAAGAGCAATGGCAGAACCATCGGGATGGCGCAATACTGCCTGATAATGAAAAGGTCCCGGGGTTAAGGCTGAAAGCGATGATGCCCATAATCCCAGTAAAAGCGACAGTAAAAGGGTTTTTTTTAAACTCATTGTGCAGGTATTGGTAAATAAAGGTTTTTTAATGGAGAGCCATCTTTCAGGAGGAATGATTCCGACTGTACCCTGCAAAAATGGTTGAATATTTTATGATTAGCAATACCTGCCAGTACTTATTTTGTAATACCTGCCAGTACTTATTTTAAGATTAATTTGCAGGTCATCAAATTAAACTTTGTTTACTTTTAAACATGAACCAAAGGTCATTTCCACCAATTATCACCAGGGAAAGCAATTGAATATAACGTCAGGTCAAATTTTTGGTTGACCATATTCAGGCAATTTGATAGCCTTTTTATCAGACTTGGAATTGGGTCAGAGTCCGCGAAAATCAACTATGAGCTAATAAAATAAAAGATCTCACAACGATAAAAATGACCGGTTTTCAGTATGTTCCTTTTATGCCGGCGCAATGGAAAGCAGCCAAATGTATGGTTAATGTTTTGAGGATGAAAACAAGATGCATTCGTCGAAAAATAAACTATATTTGTATCAGGAAAAACAAAGAATAGAGTACTAACCAAAACCCATGCATCATGGCTGAATTTTTTTACCAGGAACCTTTTCCTTTGGGAAAAGATTCTACCTCGTATCGCCTTCTTACCTCTGATTTTGTATCCACAGAGAAGATGAATGGCCGGACCCTGCTGAAAGTAGACCCGGGTGGCCTAGAAATGCTTGCCAGAGAAGCCTTCAGGGATGTATCCTTTTACCTCAGGGCATCGCATTTGCAACAGCTTGCCAATATTCTTGAAGATCCTGAAGCCAGCGACAATGAAAAATTTGTGGCTCACACCATGCTGCGCAACCAGGTGATAGCTGCCGAAGGAGAATTGCCCAGCTGCCAGGATACCGGTACCGCCATTGTTATGGCAAAGAAAGGGGAGGATGTGTACACCGGGGTCAATGATGCAGAGTTTCTTGCCAAAGGGGTTTTTGAAACCTGGCAGGAAAATAATCTTCGTTTTTCCATGGTAGTGCCCCGTACGATGACCGAAGAAAAAAACAGCGGCACCAACCTACCTGCCCAGATTGATATCTATGCTACCCCCGGCAATACCTATGAGTTTCTGATGATGACCAAGGGTGGTGGCTCGGCCAATAAAACCGTATTGTTTCAACAGACCAAATCGCTGCTCAGTGAAAAGAACCTTTCTGCGTTTATCCGGGACAAGGTGAAGGATCTTGGTGCTGCGGCCTGTCCTCCTTACCATCTGGCCGTAGTAATCGGAGGCACCAGTGCCGAAGCCAATCTTACGGCTGTAAAGAAAGCTTCCGCCGGTTATTACGACCATTTGCCCGGAGAAGGAAATGAACATGGACAGGCTTTCCGCGATGCGGAGTGGGAGGAACGAATTTTGAAAATATGCCGGGAGAGCGGCATTGGGGCACAGTTTGGCGGGAAACACTTTGTGCATGATGTGCGGGTGATACGCCTGCCCCGTCACGCTGCCTCCTGCCCTGTGGGGATGGGTGTAAGCTGCAGCGCCGACCGCAATATCAAAGCAAAAATTACTCCCGAAGGAATCTTTCTGGAAGCACTGGAGAAGAATCCTGCCCGCTTCCTGCCCGCTTCCGCTCCTGAGATGTCGCCGGCAGTGGATATAAACCTGGACCGCCCCATGAAAGAAGTGCTGGCAGAGCTATCCAAACACCCTGTAAAGACGCGCCTGAACCTCAGCGGTACCCTCATTGTAGCCCGCGATATCGCCCACGCCCGCATCAGCCAGATGCTGGAAGAAGGCAAACCCATGCCCGATTATCTTAAAAATCATCCTGTTTATTATGCCGGCCCTGCCAAAACACCCAAAGGGATGGCTTCCGGTAGCTTCGGACCTACTACTGCCGGTCGTATGGACGTTTATGTAGATGCCTTTCAAAGTCACGGCGGCTCCATGATCATGCTGGCCAAAGGAAACCGCAGCAAACAGGTTACAGATGCCTGCGCCCGGCACGGCGGTTTTTACCTGGGCTCCATCGGTGGCCCCGCAGCCATCCTGGCAAAAGAAAGTATAAAATCGGTAGAAGTCCTCGACTTTGAAGAGCTGGGTATGGAAGCCGTCAGGAAAATCAGGGTTGAAAACTTTCCCGCTTTCATCATTGTGGATGATAAGGGGAATGATTTTTACCAGCAGCTGTAAGGGTCTCCTTTTTGAAATTCTATTCATATTCATAAGGGAAAAGGTTGTAAAGAAACAGCTGCAAATATTTTTGTTCTTATACCCGGCAAACAGAGCTCAGAAAACGAAAAAAAAACAGGAGGAAACTGAGCAGTTTCCTCCTGTTGGTTTTAATGTTTATTCACTGATTGAATAGTGACTTTAATTCAGCTTAGAGTAAGCACTTATTCCTCTGCGGGGCACTCAACTTTAACCTCTACATCAAGGTGAATGACTAAATAGTCCCAGTCCCGGTCGCCGACTGAAATTACCAGATCATTACCCTTGTAAGTATTAAAACCACCAGAAGCTGGTCTTGAATCAGGAACATCATCGTTATAACCCTGAATCTTTACTGATTCATCATCGTCCTGCAGTCTCATGTTTTCACCCAGTACAATGGTGAGAGTTTCTCCATCATAACTAACAGAAGCACCATCTACTAATTCTTGTCCTGCATAAATGTTTTGTGAAATATATTCATCATTATCAGCATCAAAAGTTGTAAGATCAAAATAATACCACCAGGCACCACCTCCGCCTTCACTATCTCCACCATATGCAGTTTCTTCCCCCCAACAGAAATCTTCCGGACCGGGGTTGAAGGGTTCACATTCTGTTACCGTATAACCAGCATAGAACCACCAACGGTTACCAGAATTGCCTTCTTCACAACCTCCGAAGGCAGTTTCATCCTCAATAATTTCACCATATTCATCAAGCTGCACTACTACTGCATGCGCAACAACGTAAATCTGATCTCCAAAAGTATAATCCAGCTCCTCAAGAGAATGGGTAAAGGAAACTTCAGCAACATAAGGCATGAAGGAGTACGTAAAGGGGAAATGGCCAATAATAAGGTTTCCTGGTCTGTTTTTAGGAACATCCTTCAAGTCAGAAACCACGGTGTAGTGAACCTCTTTGATCAGCCAGTCACCCGAAGTTTCATATTTCAGGTAAAGGTTTTCAAGGTCATTACCAATAAAGAAGCTACCAACATCAATGGTTTGGCCAGCAATGAAACATACTTCCTCCTCATAGCAGGGGGCGTAGACATCGTCAATAACCTGGACGGTTTTGAGTGTTGTTTCATTTTCCTCCATCAGGATGCTGTCATTCTTTTCACATCCCCAGGCAAATACTATAAAAAGTAAGCCAATAATTAAAATTTTGTTTCCCATGTCTAATAATGTTTAAAGTTAGATGAATATTGCGAATTGTCGCATTAAAGCCATCTAAAGATAACTCAACAAATATTAATATTTTATGTGGATATTTCATAATTTAATATTCGTAATTATACGTATGCATGTTTTGACGATTAGGCTATGTTTTAAGGTTGAAATAAGTTTTTTCTTTAATAGCAGTTCCGGGTAATTCAATACTGATGTA
>SLPR01000533.1 GCA_007131895.1 Bacteroidales bacterium
AAATAAAACAGTATTTATACTGATTTTTAACAAAGCTCTGCAAATATTATTTTTATGACTGGTTTTTTACTTTCTATAACCAACACCTCGTATTCCTCTACCAACCGCCATACAAGCATTTCAACTCGTTTGTAATATGTAAAAAAAAACGCAACTACATAGCTCTTTTTTAACATTTGTTTGTCATTTTTTTCTTATTTTAGCTCGCAGGAACCGTCTGATTAGCGAATTTTGCGGTTCTTTTTAATTTCACAATAACGATTACAACAAAAATAATTCAATATAAGAAGACCTGGGAATTGTACTTATCGATAAATGGATTTTATCAAATTAGCGGTTTCGGAATAAATATCTTGCTCACTGATATCTTTTTTTACAGGCAGAAAATCCGATTAGAAAATAACCATAGAAAAACCAATGGCCATAAGCCTGACCAGAATTACTCACACTGAAAACATATAGCAACCATGAAAAATCCTCCTGTTGAAGCCCTTGTAAAAAGCAAAACAGCTCTTTTGGAAACCTGGAGTGCCAATATCAATATTCGCGATTATTTCATTCAATATGGTTCGCCGGCATACATTGTTTCCCAGAAGCAACTTGAACACAACGTAAACGAATTTTCACGTTTTACCAGGAACAATAGCAACATCATGTTTCCGGTAAAAACCAATCCATCACTTGTAGTGCTGGAGGTTCTGGCCAGGCTGGGTGTGGGAGCGGATTGCGCCAACCGGCAGGAGATTGATTTGGCTTTGTTTGCAGGAATTCCTTACGAACGGATTTCATACAATTGCCCTGTACAGGATGTTTGTTTATCAACCAATCTCCTTAAAAATGGTGCGATAGTAGTAATGGATGATCCGGATGCGATCATTAAGGTTGAGCAAAGACTCAAAGGTCGTTCCTTCCCCGGACAATTGTGGCTGCGGGTAAACCCGGGTATCGATATCAGATACGAAAACGTCAATGAAAATCAGGAACTCATGTCACATGCTGCTTCCTCATCCAAGTTCGGAATTCCGGCTGAAGAGCTTATTCCTTTTGTCAAAGAATTGAATATGCCCATTTCTGGCCTTCACGTGCACGTAGGGACTCAGATGGACAACATTAACAGCTTTGTTAATTCCATCAACGATATGCACCATCTGGCAGAGGGACTCATACAGCTGGGTCATGACATAAGACATCTGGATGTGGGAGGCGGACTAGGGATCCCTTTTCAGGAGGGAGATAAATTTCCATCGCTTTCGCTCTGGGTGGAAGAAATGATTGCCTTAAAGAAGAAGGGGTTTCAATATTATGTAGAGCCCGGCCATGCATTGGTGGGCAACGCAGTGGGTTTACTGACCAAGGTAGAAACCATCAAAAAATCCCGTAACAAAAGATGGCTGCTCACAGATGTGGGCACCGATCAGCTGGCCAAAGTAACGCTGCTTCGCTGGCCACACCGCATTTTGGGTCCTGACGGAGAAAACCTTTCAACAAAAGGGAATGATGCCATTGCCGGCCCCCTGTGCTTTGCCGGTGATATCTTACTTGACAATATTGATGCAGGAGAAATAAAACCCGGCGAACCTCTGCTCATTACCCATGCCGGGGCCTATACTTATTCGCTTTCCAATAGGTTTAACGGCAGGCAGGCACCCGCCTGGATTCTCATCGATGAAAAAGGTCACCAGAAAAAAATAAACAATGAGGGGCGTTATGACAATCCTCATCTCACCAATTATTTCTGGGATATGCGCAATGAAGTAGTTGCTAAAGAAACACTGAGTCCGGAAAAAATCAATGACCTGAGCTCTATCTATTTGACCCAGTGGGCAAAGGAAGACAGCTTTGAATACCTGCAAATGGCCCAAACCGGCGAACGAAGCTATGAGGTGGATGTAATGACCCATTCCAGGGTCGGTTTTATTTCCATGCCTTTTGCCATCAGGATTTTTGGTGATGCGGTAATTGTTGCAGCCCTGCACCAGATGAAAGCAGAAAAAAAGGAGGCTCCTATTTGGGGAAGGAAACTTAACATGGACTGTTTTTGCCAGGTGAAAACCGGCGTTCCTGTTCGTATCAGGATTTCCTTCAGCAACCCAATGAAGGAACTAAACGGCAACAACGCTATTATTGCCCGGTTTGAAACAGAATGCTGGAATTGCTCAGGAAATCTGGTGCTTAAGTTTTAGGATTCCCTCATTGGCATCCAACAGCAGGAATCGGTAAAAAATCTGAAAAACTTGGGTTTAAACCCTCCTAACCCGAAATAAGTTGTTATTTTTAGCCCCACCTAAAAAGCTAAACCAATAACAACAACATGAACTTTCTAAAAACCAACCTGTTACTCGTCAGCCTGTGTTTTCTGCACGGGCTGATGTCCTTCAGTGTAGCTGCAGGTCAACAATCGAACGATCAGAATTCTGTAAGGTCTGATTATTCAGACCACAACCAGATGGGACAAAGACTAAGGGAACTAACCCAAACGTATCCCACAATGACAAATCTCCAGTCACTGGCCAGCACCAAAGGAGACAAAGATATCTGGCTTCTCACCATCGGAACGGGAGAAGTTACCGAAAAACCTGCCATTGCCATTGTGGGCGGCATATCAGGCGACCACCTGCTGGGCAGTGAACTGGCTCTGCAGATGGCAGAGCGATTGCTGGCTAATTCAGACCAGCCATCCATTAAAAACCTGATGGATTCCATGAGTTTTTACATTTTTCCCGATATGTCGCCTGATGCCAGGGCCCAGTATTTTGCCCCGTTGCAATACGAGCGCCTGGGTAATGCCAATCCTACTGATCTGGATCGCGACGGAAGAATCGGAGAAGACCCTTACAATGATCTCAACAACGACGGGATGATTACCATGATGCGCATCAAAGATCCTACCGGTCAATGGATGAAACACCCCGAAGATGAGCGTGTGATGGTAAAAGCCCGACCCGAAAAAGGGGAAAGAGGCGAATACCTCCTGTTCAGTGAAGGCATTGACGAGGACAAAGACGGACAATTCAACGAAGATGGCGAAGAAGGGGTGATTTTCAACCGCAACTTTACTTTTAAATATCCTCATTTTACCCGGGGAGCCGGCGAACATGCGGTATCAGAAATTGAGACAAGAGCTATTGCCGATTTTCTGTATGAAGCGAAAAATGTTTTTGCCGTCATCAGTTTCGGAGAAGCCAACAATCTTACAGACCCTGTCAGCTTCAATCAGGGTGAAGCCAATGCCCGTATACAGACCGGCTGGCAAAAAAGCGATGTGCAAATCAATGAGCATGTCAGCCGGATTTATAAGCAACATTTAGGAGATGAAGCGCCCAAAGCCTCGAAGGGTAGTGACGGAGACTTTTTCCAGTGGGCCTATTACCATTACGGAAGGTTCAGTTTTTCAACAACGGGATGGACAGTCCCTTCGGGAGAAAAAGCCGGTTCTGATGAGATCAAAAGCGATGAGCTGAACTTTTTGCGCTGGGCAGAAGATAAGGGACTCGAAAATATTTTTGTTCCCTGGGAAACCATCGGCGAACATCCTGACTTTCCGGGCCGCACAGTAGAAGTGGGAGGCATTGTACCATTTGCCATGAAAAACCCACCCTACAGCATGGCAGATACCATTGCAGAGAAACATTTCGCATTTGTTGCTGAAGTGGCAGCACTTCGCCCCATCATAGACATCATCAATATTGAGACTGAAAGAGTGGGAAGAAATCTGCATCGTATCACAGCCGACATCATTAACAAAGGAACTTTTCCCTCAGCATCACAAACAGGAGAGAAGGTGCGGTGGGTGCAAAAGTCTGTTTTGCGTCTGGAGACAAAGGAAGGCCAGTCGATCCTCAGCGGAAAACCTGTTGAGGTGCTTGGCGCCATAGAAGGGCGCAGCTCATTGCAGCGAAGCTGGCTTATCAGGGGCAGCGGCTCCGTTGTTATCCGTGCAGGTGCCGAAGCATCGGGCATCAGGGAAGTAACAATCGACCTTTAAAACCGGCCGGCTACACTACCAATAAGTTTCCCATTTACGCTATCTGATTAAAACCGGCAAACATGAACAAATTTCTATTTCTTATACCCTTTATAGCCATCATGGCATCGGCAACAGCCCAACAGCAGGATGGCCGTGCCATAGAAAATTTCTTCAAAGCATCAGGAACACCCGTCAATCCCAAAGTGCAGGTCAGCTGGAATCGCTACTATACCAACGACGGGCTTTATGATATCTACCAACAGCTGGTGGCAGCCTATCCGGAGCTTATCAACCTGCAGTCAATAGGGAAAAGCTACGAAGGCAAAGATCTGTGGCTCCTTACTGTTTCCAACCTGCAAAACAAACCGCACACGGAAAAGCCTGCTTTCTGGATAGACGGAAACATACACGCCAACGAAATCCAGACGGCCGAAGTATCCCTCTATACGGCGTGGTACCTGGTAGAAAACTACGGGCAAAACAAATTTATTACGGACTTGCTGGATGAGAAAGTTTTTTACATCATGCCGGTAATGAATCCCGATGGACGTGATCATTATATGAATGAGCCCAATACCTTCAGCACTCCGCGAAGCGGCACCATGACCCTGGATGACGATGGAGATGGCATTGCCGGTGAAGATGGTTTTGACGATCTCAACGAAGATGGTCATATAACCCAGATGCGTCGTCGCACCCCCTATGGACAATGGCGCACTGACCCCAATGATCCCCGGCGCATGGTGCAGGCCCGCCCCGGTGAGTTTGGTGAATGGGAGCTGCTGGGCTGGGAGGGCATTGACCGTGACGGAGATGGCCGGCTCAATGAAGATCCTGAAGCGGGAAGTTATGACCACAACCGGGACTGGGGCTGGAACTGGCAGCCCGATTATGTGCAGAGGGGCGCCTACCTCTACCCTTTCTCTCTTCCTGAAACAAGAGCGGTACGCGATTTTGCCCTCAAACACCCCAATATTGCAGGGGTCATCACGCACCACAATACCGGCGGAATGCTCCTCAGGGGACCCGGTGCTGCTGAAGATACAAAATACTACCTGCGGGAAGACACCAGGGTGTATGATGCGCTGGGTGAAGTGGGAGAGAGAATCATTCCCGGCTACGATTACCTGGAATTGCACAAAGACCTGTACACGGTTTATGGTGGACAAATCGACTGGTTCCATATGAAAAGAGGCGCATTTACTTTCACTTCCGAAATGTTTTCCAGATACTTCCTTTTCAATGAAAAACCCGAAGGATGGTCCTGGGGCTTTGGCGAGGAGTTTTTTGAATTTGACAAATACCTTTTATTCGAAGATGCGTTTGTCCCCTGGGAAGATTATGATCACCCGCAGTTTGGGAAAATTCAGATTGGGGGATTTAAAAAGAATTTCATCAGGATCAACCCCGGATTTCTATTGGAGCAGGAGTTGCACCGCCTGACGGCATTCAGCCTTTTTTACGCCCATCACACCCCTCAACTTAAAATTGCAGAACTCAGCGCAAGAGACATTGGTGATGGACTGCAAGAGGTTATTGCAGTGGTTGCCAATACCCGACTCATTCCCACCCATGCAGGTATCGATTTGAAATTCAACATCGAACGCCCCAACTACATCCATCTTGAAGGGGGTAATGTGCTGGCCGGAATGCGGGTCATCAACCGCGACCTGAACGTAGTGGAAGAACAAAAGCTCAATCCTTCGGTGATAGAAGTGGACAATATTCCCGGCATGAGTACTGTCACTGTAAAATGGATTGTGCAAGGCAGCGGCAATATTTCTGTTAAGGTAGATAGCGCAAAAGGGGGTGTGGTTAGAAAGGATTTGTAAAAGTCGGGCTGCGGCTTCAGTTTGCTACCAAAGTAAAAACGAACTGAATTATTATGGCAGGAACTGAGGTCCTGCCCAATTGGTGCACATGTCCGGTTGCGGTTTCAGCCCGCTCCCGGACTAAAAAGCAAAACATTATGAACAGAATTCTGATTGCCCTTACCCTATTGTTTGTCACCCTACCGGCCCTGTCACAGGAGCAGGATGGCCGTCCTGCAGGAAATTTCTTCAAGGCCTCGGGAACCCCGGTAAATCCCAAAGTACAAATCAGCTGGAATCGTTATCATACCAACGAAGGGTTGTATGACATTTACCGGCAACTGCTCGAAGCCCATCCGCAGCTGGTAACTCTGGAGTCCATCGGCAAAAGTTATGAAGATCATGATTTATGGATGCTCACCGTCACCAATCACAACAACAAGCCACACCAGGAAAAACCGGCCTTCTGGATTGACGGAAACATTCATGCCAACGAAATTCAGGCAGCCGAGGTTTCCCTCTACACAGCCTGGTATCTGCTGGAGAAATACGGCTCCAATGATTTTATCACCCGGCTGCTGGATGAGAAAGTGTTTTATATCCTACCGGTCATGAACCCCGACGGACGTGAATATTACATGAACCAGCCCAATACCTACAGCTCACCACGCAGTGGAACCATGCCCCTTGACGATGACGGAGACGGAATAGCCGGCAGCGATGGTTTTGACGATCTGAACAACGACGGGCACATTACCCAGATGCGTCGTCGCACACCCTACGGTCAATGGCGTGAGGACCCCGAAGATCCGCGCAGGATGATCCGTGCCCGACCCGGCGAGTTCGGGGAGTGGGAAATCCTGGGATGGGAAGGGATAGATCGCGATGGCGACGGCCGTCTCAACCAGGATCGCGATGTGGGGTATTACGATCACAACCGCGACTGGGGCTGGAACTGGCAACCCGACTACGTACAGCGGGGTTCTTACCATTACCCCTTCTCCCTGCCCGAAACAAGAGCCGTGCGCGATTTCGTAATTGCTCACCCCAACATTGGTGGTGCACTTACCCATCATAATACCGGCGGAATGTTTTTGCGTGGCCCCGGTGTGGAAGCTGATTTGCAGTACTTCCTCAGGGAAGACCTGAACATCTACGATGTGCTGGGCGAAAAAGGAGAAAAACTGGTACCGGGATACCGTTACCTGGTAAGCTACAAAGATCTCTATACGGTATATGGCGGGCAAAGGGACTGGTTCCATATGATGCGGGGTGCATTTACCTTCACCATTGAGCTCTTTACAAGGTATTTCCTGTTTAACGAAACACCGCAACGCGGATTTGGTCAGTCACCTGAGTTGTATGAATTCGACAAATACCTGCTTTTTGAAGATGCCTTTGTCCCCTGGGAAAATTTCGACCATCCGCAGTTTGGAGAAATTCAGATAGGTGGTTTTAAAAAGAATTATGTCAGGATCAATCCCGGCTTTTTACTGGAACAGGAAGCCCATCGGGTAACTGCTTTCACCCTCTACCATGCTTACCATACGCCACAGCTGGATATCGTTGAGCTCACCAGCAGGCGCCTGCAACGTGGGGTGCATGAAATAACGGCAGTAATCGCCAACCAACGGCTCATCCCCACCCACTCCGGTGTGAACCTGAAATTTGGAATCGACCGCCCCAACCGCATCCATATTGAAGGAGCTGAAGTAATTTCCGGCATGATAGTGCACAACCCGGATTTACATGTGGTGGAAGAACAACAACAAAATCCCTCTGTGATAGAAGTGGAGAACATACCCGGCATGAGCACCATAACCGTCCGCTGGCTGGTAAAAAGTGACAGAAATATCAGCGTTACGGTGGACAGTGCCAAGGGTGGGGTTGTGAGGAGGGAGATGTAGGGACAGAATCAGTTTAAGCATTATAAACATTGTATTCACAGGTGTTTATTTAACATGCATTCAAGCGTTCGTTCTGCCGGGTTCATGTACGTTTCTTTGCACAAAACACTCAAATTAGATATATGTTACAAAAAAAAGACCCCGGGAAGAGCGCATACAAATTGCGCTTCCGGGGTCTTTTCAATTACTTTGCAGAGTGATTAACAACACTGCTGCAAAATCATTCCGGCTTTATGGTCTTTCCTGCTCATAAATGCCTTGGATCTGTGCTGCTGACAAAGCAGTGTTGTAGATTCTCACTTCATCCATCAAACCATGGAAGTATCCACCCCATGCCAGCGGAATGATTAGATCATTATCATAATTAGAGTCATCAGCAGCATATTCATCGGTATCCCTGCCAAACACCAAAGCGTTTCCGGATACAGGAACAGCAGATCCCGGGGTATTGTCCCAAACCTGGGTTTCAGTACCATCGATGTAGAAAGTCATTACACCATCTGTAAAGGTTACAGCCAGGTGATACCATTCGTTGACCTCCAGCGGAGGATCAGTATCTCTGTCATGAATACCTTCGGTTGTAGCAATGGTGAAGAACGACTTGTTGATGGATTGCAACTCGAATTTGTAACCATTCCAGGAGTGCAGTCCGATAAAACGATTACTCTCGCGTATTTCTGCTGCATTTACCCACAGGGAAATGGAAATGCTTGAAGGACTTAATGCCGCATTGTTAGGAATCGACACGTGAGCACCTTCATTGAAGAACAAAGCCTGGCCTTCGTTGCCATAGCGGTCTGTTGACCAAACCGGCAAACCACCACCCCATGCATCTGCACCGCTTACCAAGGTGCCATGGAAACCATTTCCGGAGAAATCATTGAGGGTTGTGCCGGAGCCTTCATCAAAGGTCCAGTGCCCCACCAAAGCTTCAGGAGCAATGGGAACCACTTTTCTTGCTTCATAGGCTTCTATTGCCTGGTCAAGCGCTACAACCGCATTATTCACCTGAACCTGGGTTGCATCTGCATCATTATACACCGCCCTGGCAAGATTTATTACCTCTTCCAGAGGAGCTTTGGAACCGGGAATATACTGCCCTTCGGCAGTTCCCTCGGTAGTGTTCTCAAGCAGGTCTTCTGCTTCCTGAATTTTTGCAGCAAGTTCT
>SLPR01000070.1 GCA_007131895.1 Bacteroidales bacterium
CAGGAGTTCGTATAGTTGCTTATCTTTCAGTGCAGCCTCCGGCACAGAAGGATACAAAGGCAAAATACTATGCCCTCTAACAGTCCCTTTTGAATATGGCCATACATACTTTTCTTCAATCTGAATTTTTTCACATAGCGGAGATGCGGAATGCGATGTAGGCAACCCACACAGCGCTGGCGAGGGTTTCTCTACTATTTTTAGCAGAACGACAATGTCGTGGGGGCTCATTGTTTGTCGCTTCATCAGCATAATTATCCCATGTCCGAATATGCAATATTATGAATTATAACCATGAAAAGCAATCAAACCAGATTTATTCCGTATCGGAATATGGAATAATTTTCTACAATCAAAAAACCTAAGCATTCCGGATATTCGGGTGAGCATGACCCTGACATGCAATGTAACTGGCAGGTTGAGTAACAGGAATCTTACAATTCAGAAAAATGATTGGCTTCAACCATGCCTGTAATGCTAAGATTTTAAAGGAGTTTATCACCCTTCAGGCCTCCCTGTAACCAGTTTCAACAATGTATTAAGATACAAAGCTCCGCAAACAATCACATACAACTGATTGCCAACACCTTACCTTCCCTTCACCCATTTTGTTTTATCGATAGTTTTTATTATCTTAAAGAGATATTTTAACAACCAGGGCCGTTGCAAAAACACGTTGCAGCCGGATGATAAAACTGCAGAGTACAACTTGTCAAAAAGGTGCAAATCTTTTCATCATTACTATTCATTCCGGCACGTTCTAATTCCTCCCAAAATGCATTTTTAACACAGCTTTAAAAAATGGAGGATCCAGCTATGAGCAAACAAAATTTCAAATTCGGTGAGGTAAAAGGGGATGTAATTGGTGCGGGGGCATCGGGGATAATTGCCAGGAATATTTCGGGTAATATTTCCATCGGAATGCCCCAGCTTGAGCAAATGCCTGATGAATACTCCAGGGGGCTGCAGGATTTTACGGACAAAATCAATCAGCTGTTGCAAACCCACCAGGTGAGCCAGGAACAGGTTGCTCCGGTGCAGGAAACCCTGCGGAAATTTTCGCAAGAGGTAGCAGAACTGGAACCGGACCAGGAGCCCGATTACGTAAAAAAGGTAAGTCTAAAATCCAAAATTGTTTCGGCCGCAGCGGGTTTATCAAAGCTATTGCCACGGGGGGCAGAAGTTGTGGCTGCATTTACCCCGCTTGCCCCTTTCAGCAAGCTCATTGGCGAAGCGGTAGATACCGTAGTGAAAAATGTAATTAAACAATGATGGTATGACAAATCAAAATTTTAACACCGGAAAGGTTGGCCGCGATGTGGTGGGGGCAGGAGCCAGCGGAGTTATTGCCTCAGAAATCAAGGGCAATGTAATACAGTTGGTCATCAACTCTCCCGAAGTTGCAGAGAGGCTGGGCATTCTGGACAGAATGTCTACCGAGGTATCTGAGAACCAGGCCGCCGGCATGGAAGGCAGTGCCACCACCCAAAACTCAGAACAATTGCAGCAAAGCATCAATGAAATGCTGGAAATCATTCGGTCTTCGCGTAGCAAGGGCAATGCAGTGGATGAGATACAGGCAGGCACGTTGCACCTCTCACGGGTAGATTTGTTGCTGAAAAAAGCGATACTACTCAAATCGGATGCCGAACAGATGTATTTTGACCAAATGGCCAAAACCCGTCCTTCCGCAGCAGGAACCAGCGGACAACAACAGGTCAATCTAGACAGATTGATGGCGGGGTTTGACGAGAAAGCACAGATTGCCAAATTACGGGAGGCTTACAACCTACTGGAAGAAGCCAACCAGATTGACCCTGCCAATACGGAGGTTCTGCTTCACATGGCACTGTTGCTCATGGAACTCACACCCGACGATCCCACTGATGAACAAAAACTACTGAGACGCATTCAAAACCTGCTCTCTTCTCCCAAAAACGATGAAGAACGCTTTCGACTTGCCCGGGCCACTTTTTTGCTTGCCACTACCAGTCAACCTATGCATGCAAACCTCTTGTACGATGCCCGCGCCATGTTTGAAAAGCTGGGTCGCCATGAATGGATTCGCCAGTGTGATGAACTCCTGAATTCGTTATCGAAACAGCCGGCCGCATCATTGGTGGGACAAGGGTTTCAACCGGAGGGTCAGTGGAATGTACAAATATCCGACTTCCTGGGAAGCACCATGTATATGCAATTGCATGCCAACGGTTATTTTGAAGCTACACAACAAGCCGGACCATGGGGCATGATCGTACAAGCCAGCGGGCAATGGGTTTTTATACCGCAACAACAGCTGCTCCAGATGCAGGGTATGATCAACGGATTTCAGCCTTTCATGATGGGAATTTACATCCAGAGCCAGCAAGGAAATACCTTTTATGCCACAGGTATGGATGGATTCGCTTACACGCTCATCAAAGCGTAAGATGTTGCTTTATATTTTACCGGCACTTTTCAGGGTTGCAAACTCCCGTTTCATCAGAAACAGGCCAACTGCCAGAACCACCAGTGAAATGCCGATAATGGTGGCAAAAGGTACCCAGCCACCCAAAAACTCCACTACTGAAGATTCTCCTTCCCAGATATCCTGAGATGGATAAATAAACTCAAGCAGGGTTACGAAAAGATTGTTGGCCATGTGCATCACTATGGCCAGGCTCAGGCTGCGGGTATGATAATAAACCCACCCAATCAATATTCCAATAATCATGGCCGTTACAAACTGCCACGGATTCAGGTGTATCAAGGCAAAGAAAAAGGAAGAAACAAAAATGGCGGTGGCGGGAGAATATTTTTTAAGCAAACCGTCAAGCATGACACCCCTGAAAATAAGCTCCTCAAGGACAGGGGCTGCAATCACAACAGCAAGCACATTGGCCCAGTGCCGCATTTCACCCATGCTTTTGAGCACCTCTTTGAAAAAATCCGGTATAGGTATTATCTGTGTGGTAAAATGTGAAAGAGGAATGACTACACCCATCAGCGTGGCAATGGCAGCCAGCAACGACAACCCTACTAGTCGTGAGCTTCCTGTTTTGAGGTTAAAACCGGCCTGACCCGTAATGTTTTTACGAATGAACCAAACTATAGCAAAGGCCCCTCCCATACTTACCAGATAGCCCACAAAGAAATTAACCTCTTTTACAAACACATCTTTCAAAAAGAAATTAACAGGTAAAATCAACACAGAGGAAAATATAACAATGACGGCAATAGCCAGGCTTTGACTTATTCCCGGGTAAACCTTAACGGAATCTTCTTGCATTATGTAAAATATTAAAAAGTTAAAATAGCGTCTCGAAATTAATATGTCTGTAAAACGACTTCAAAAATACAAAACAAAACATATTCAGCATGCTATAAATATTTATGGTGTTATTTTTTTATTAATTTAGCAAAAAAAATCTGTGCTATGGCAAAAATTGATTCCAAAGTATTGATCATTGATGATGATGAAGATGTATTGCTGGCCGCAAAGCTTTTTCTCAAGCAGCACGTCAGGATAGTTCACACAGACAAGGAGCCCGGCAATATCCCTTCATTGCTGAAAAATGAGAGCTATGATCTTATTTTGCTCGACATGAATTTTTCCAGGGATGCCACCAGCGGCCAGGAAGGTTTTTACTGGCTCAACCAGATCCTGGAAACGGATCCCACCGTTGCGGTAATCCTCATTACTGCCTACGGCGACATTGAGCTCGCTGTGCAGGGAATCAAAGAGGGTGCAACCAACTTTTTACTCAAACCCTGGGACAATAAGAAACTTCTTGCCACCATTGACACTACGCTGGAGGTACATCGTTCTAAAAAGGAGGTGTTCGATCTGCGATCCAAACAAAAGATGCTTTTGGAGCAGGGCGATCAACCTTTCAATCATATCATAGGACAATCGCAAAGCATGATGAGTGTGCTTGCCACCGTAAAAAAGGTGGCCAAAACAGATGCCAACATCCTGATCCTGGGAGAAAACGGTACAGGAAAAGAAGTTATAGCACGGGCGGTTCACCGCGCCTCGCCAAGAAAAGACGAAGTCTTTATCAGTGTTGACCTGGGTGCAATCAGCGAATCATTGTTTGAAAGCGAATTGTTTGGATATAAGAAAGGGGCTTTTACCGATGCCAAAGAAGACCGTGCCGGTCGCTTTGAGTCAGCCAACAAGGGTACCATCTTTCTTGATGAAATAGGAAACCTGAGCATGCCCCTGCAATCCAAGCTTTTAAGTGTGTTGCAAAACAGGAAAGTTATCCGCCTGGGCTCCGTAAAGGAAATTTCGGTGGACGTAAGATTGGTTTGTGCCACCAACATGCCTTTGTACCAGATGGTAGATGAGGGAAAGTTCCGTCAGGACCTCATGTATCGTATCAATACGGTAGAAATCCATTTACCCCCTCTCAGAGAAAGAATTGAAGACATCCCTTTGCTGGTAAATCACTTCCTTGATGTGTATTGCAAAAAGTATAAAATGCCCCTCAAACGCCTTCATGCAGCCACCCAGAAAAGATTGGAAAAGCATCACTGGCCGGGCAACATCAGGGAACTACAGCACTCCGTAGAAAGGGCAGTTATCATGAGCGACTCCAACGTATTGCAGCCCAACGACTTTTTCCTTTCCACACAGGAAAAACAGGAAAATGAAGATTTGCTCACTCCCGACACCAACCTGGAAGCCACTGAAAAGATGCTCATCAGGAAGGTGATTGACAAGCATGGCGGCAATATCAGCAAGGCAGCCAAAGAACTCGGTATTACCAGGGCATCGTTATACAGAAGAATAGAAAAGTATGAACTTTAAGAACTTTCGCCTCAATATTGTTCTGAGGGTGCTGCTTATTGTTGCATCGGCCGTTATTTTAATTTCCATTGTAAAAAGACAGGAATTTATTATCAGCAGCATTATTCTTGCAGCATTAACCATATTCCAGATTGTATCGCTGGTAAACTATGTGGAGCGCACCAACAAACGTCTGACCACATTTCTTGAGTCTATCAGACACAGCGATTTTGTCTCTTCCTTTTCCGACCAGGGACTGGGCAAAAGCTTTGATGAACTCAACAATGCCTTCAATGAGGTTATTAATGAATTCAAGAAAACCCGTGCTTCCCGGGAAGAGCATTTCAACTACCTGCAAACAGTTGTGCAACACATAAGCATAGGGATTATTGTTTTCCAGAAAAACGGCAAGGTAGACATTTTCAACAATGCATCGAAACGGATGCTGAGAACTACCGGCATCCGCTATGTGCATGAACTGGAAAAAACCGACAAAACCCTGGCAGATGCCCTGATGGGAATGAAGGCAGGAGATCAAAACCTGGTAAAGATTTTTATTGAAAACGAGCTTTTGCAGCTTTCGGTTCGTGCCACTGAATTCAGAATGAGGGGTGAGGATTTTGTCCTCATTTCCCTTCAAAATATCCACAGCGAGCTTGAAGCCAAGGAGATGGACTCATGGCAAAAGCTTATCAGGGTGCTTACCCACGAAATCATGAACTCCATCACACCCATTGTTTCGCTTTCGGGCACGGTGAAAGATATACTTATCAACGAAGAAACCCTTGAGCTAAGCAGCGATATTGACGAAGATGATGTAGAGAGTGTTTTAAGTGCCCTTAACACCATAGAGAAAAGAAGCCAGGGGCTGCTGAATTTTGTTCAGATTTACCGCAATCTTACCCGTATCCCCAAACCCAACTTCAGGTATGTCCAGGTTAAAGAAATTCTGGATTCTGTTTATGCCCTGCTGGAACCCAAAATAAAAGAGCAGGGCATTCAGTGTAAGGTACAGATTTTTCCCAAAGAACTTAAGTTAACCGTTGACCCCGATTTGCTTGAGCAGGTCATCATCAACCTGGTAATCAACTCCATACATGCTCTGAAAGACCGTGAAAACCCAACCATAAAAATCATTGCATCTGTCACATCCAACAACAGGGCAAACATCTCTGTAACGGATAACGGACAAGGGATAAAACCCGATATAATGGAAAAAATATTTGTCCCCTTTTTTACTTCCAAAAAAGAAGGTTCGGGAATTGGGCTTAGTCTCTCACGCGAAATCATGCGCCTGCACAAAGGCAACATAACCGTAAAATCAAAACCCGGCGAAGAAACCACCTTTATGCTGCATTTTTGATTACCGCTTTGCAACTTTGGGTCATTCATTATCACTCTGAGTCAAAATCCAATTTAGTTGACCTGACGTTCCCTGTGACCTTTTCATGCCACCCCACAGACTTTCTGATAAAGGCGGCCTGGTTCAGCAATCATCCTGAACCGGAGAAGATACATCCTCAGGAGTTTTATGTCCATAAACGTACGTTTATTGTATTGATATCGAACACCCCAAATTAATAAAAAACAAGTACAAAAAACGTCTATAAATCTGTTTTTCAACGCATAACCCCTGATGGCACGCTTTTCGTTTGCACGAGGATGTAAGTTTATTGGTTAATTGGTTAATTGGTTAAGTGCGAAGGTAAGGGTTTCAAAGCCCTTACCTTTTTCAAAAAAAACCTTAATCATTCCATAACTAACAATTGTTTAAAAAGTTAAATCCACAACCATGCAAACTAAACCTGCCTTAATCATTATTCTTTTCTTTTTCGCATTACTTGTACAACCGGTATTTACACAAACCACCTGGAGCCTGCAGGACTGCATTGAATATGCTATGAAGCATAACATAGAGTTAAAGCTTCAGCATCTCAACGAACAGGATGCAGATTACAATCTTCAACAGAGTTATGCCAATTTCCTGCCCGACCTGAATGCAAATTTCCGGCAGGGCTACAGTTTTGGCCGTTCGGTTGACCCCTTTACCAACGAATTTTCCACCGAACGAATCATGAGGCAAAACGCCAATGCGGCATCTTCGGTGGTTTTGTTTTCAGGTTTCCAGAATGTAAATTACCTGCGCTACCATATTCTCAGAAACACTGCCATGCGCTATGATACAGAAAAGCTTCAAAACGATATTGTTCTTACCATTGCAGCAGCGTATATGCAGATCCTGTATAGTGAAGATTTTGTGGAAACGGCCATTCAGCAAACAGAGATAATAGAGCTGCAACTGGGACGTACGCGTGCACTTTTTGAAGGGGGAACGCTGCCCCGGGGTAGCGTACTGGAAATTGAGGCAAGACTTGCAGAGGAAGAGCTCAACCTGATTACCGCCCGCAACAATTTGCGTATGGCCTATCTGGAGCTAATTCAGATTCTCGATCTGGATCCTGCCGACGCGTTTACCATTGAACGCCCCGAGGCAGAAATGACTGACAGGCTTTTACTGGATGACCCTGAATCAGTTTTTGAAAAAGCTTTGCTCGTACAACCCGCCATAAAATCAGCACACAGCCGCATATTAATGGCCGAAAAGCAAATTTCCCTCGAAAGAGGCCGCATGAGCCCTTCCCTGTTGCTTAATGCCGATTTGAACACCGGATTTTCCGAAGCTTCAACAAGGTTTTCCAGGGTAGAAAGCGCCGGAGAGGTACAGATTGGATACCTTGCCGATCAAACTCCGGTTTATACCCAGGACTTCAGAAATATTTTCGAACAAATACCCTACAGAGACCAGATACGTGACAACTTCAGCCAGTATGTGGGCCTCTCGCTTCGTATCCCCATATTCAACAGATGGGAGGTGCGCACCCGTATTCAACAATCACGTGTTGCTCTCGACAGGGCACAGAACCAGTATGAACTTACGCGCAACAATCTTAACAAGGCCATTCAGCAGGCCCATGCCGATGCCCTGGCTGCTTTTCAAAAGTACCAGGCTACTGTCAAGTCACTGGATGCCTTCAGCGAGTCTTTCAACTATACCCGCCAGCGCTTTGACCTGGGCATGGTAAGTTCGGTTGAATTCAACGAATCACAAACCCGTGTGGCAAGGGCCGAAAGAGAAGCACTACAAGCCAAATATGATTTTATCTTCAAAATGAAAATCATGGAGTTTTATATGGGAGAAGGCTTTATCCTGTAACTGACAAACCACTGATCACAATATAAATTCTTTTCGTTTTGTTTTGCGGCATCCTCGTTAGGATGCCGTTTTTTGTTCACCGGGTTTCCCCAAACAATCAACACGATTGTTTGTTATCAACATATCAACTTAAACAAAAAAAGTATTATGGAAAAACCCGCTTTAACTAACCTTGATATAAACCCATTGCTCAAAAAGAGATGGAGTCCTCGTTCGTTTACCTCGCAAAAAGTAGAAAATGATGTTCTTGCGCGCATATTTGAAGCAGCCCGCTGGGCGCCCTCCAGCTCCAACATTCAACCCTGGAGGTTCATTGTAGGCCGCAAAGGCGATAAAACATGGGATATGATCCTGGAATCCCTGGTAGACTTTAACCAAAAATGGGCAAAACTTGCACCAGTACTTGTGTTAAGTGTTGGGAATAAGATTTCTTCAAAAACCAACAAACCCAATAAGATATTCCAGTACGACGTAGGACAAAGTGTAGCATATATTACCTTCCAGGTAATGCAGGAAGGGTTGTTTATACACCAGATGGGAGGGTTGAATACAGAAAAGGCTGCAAAACTATTCCAGGTTCCGGAAGATTACCAGGTTCTTACAGCCATGGCCATTGGGCACAAAGGAGAACCGGAGTTGCTGGAAGGAGATTTTGTGAAAATGGAAAAATCAGATCGCGACAGATTAACGGCAGCAGAGCTGGTTTTTGAAGAAGCATTTGGTAACTCTGCTGATTTTTCCGCTATACGTTAATTATTGGCTTCCC
>SLPR01000500.1 GCA_007131895.1 Bacteroidales bacterium
ATAGCATCCTCCAGAGATCCCTCCAGAGGAATTTCTGCAAAATAAATCCTGCTCAGGTCACTGTATGGCTGTCCGCTGAAGTGTGTTTTTTGTGCGGGTGGTTGGTGAAGAGGGAATATTTTCCTGGTTTCGGTGGCCTCTATATTCGTGAGAACCTGTTTGATTTCTTCCAGCTGTATTTCATCCGCCTTGAGATAGGGAGTAGTCGATTGTTTCATCTTGAAAATAATCTTCCCTTCCCAGATGTTATCTTTGGTAACACCTTCAGGCATTGTAAATGCAGGAGAAATGGAATTCTGACTGTAAGCAGAATAGAAAAGCCCTGAAATAAAAACGGTTACAATAATTTTTAACAGGATGCTTTTGTACAGGTGGTTCATAGTCAAAGTGTTTTTTTACAATGGCGTTTCAGGTTTTAGAAACATGTAAATTTACGATAATCATGTGAATCTTACACCAAAGAAAACCCTGTTTTTCAACCGGTAGAAATGACGTGCATGTTTTTTAGTTTTTCGTTGGATACTTATATGTATGGTTTATCATAAATTTGCCCCTTCACTGATTTCACTGTAGGTGGGAATATTTTGCAGATAGATGATTTTTTGGGTATCCAGGTCTATACGGCAGCAATAGTGGTCTAACCCATTGGTCAATACAAGATACCGGGTTTTGAAAGCGAAATTGTAACTCGCTGCCTGCTCAAAGGTTTGCTGTGTTATTTTTACATGGGGAGCTTTGCATTCAATGAGCATCAAAGGCAGGCCTGTTTTGGTGTAAACCACTGCATCAGCTCTTTTCTGCATCTGATTGTATTTCAAAGCTGTTTCTACTGCTATCAACCCTTTGGGGTATCCCAGCTGGTTTACCAGCCACATCAGAAAATGTTGTCGCACCCATTCCTCCGGTGTAAGTACCACCGGGATCTTGCGGAAAACATCAAAAATATAGTGCTTGCCATCTTTTTGGTTCAACCTGAATTCGCAGGGTGGAAGATTTAATGATACCATGTGTGTTGTGTTTCTGCAAAGATAGGCTTCTCAAAATATCGGATACAACAATTTTTTGCTGAGGCAAAAAAATGCGATACAAAACCACAAATGTAAGAATGCTTTAATTATATTTGCCCATGGTTGCTTTCCATGACAGGACATCTTTTTGATTTCCTGTATTTTTTTATATTTTACGCTTAATCACAACAAATTTACCTGTCGATATGAGGACAAGAGAAGAAATTGTAGAAAACTGGCTGCCCCGCTACACCGGCACAAAAATCAGTGAAATGGGCAAATACATCCTGCTTACCAACTTCAACCAGTATGTAAACCTGTTTGCCAAAACATTCAATGCCAAAATCAATGGGCTTGATCGTGCCATGCCTTGTGCTACCCATGACGACATATCTATAATCAACTTTGGCATGGGGAGTGCCAATGCTGCTACAATCATGGATTTGCTCAGTGCTGTTGATCCCAAAGCAGTCCTTTTTCTTGGAAAATGCGGGGGGTTGAAGAAAGTAAACCGCCTGGGAGATCTCATTCTTCCCATTGCAGCCATAAGGGGTGATGGTACTTCCAATGACTATTTTCCGGCTGAAGTACCCGCGCTGCCTGCCTTTAGCTTGCAGAAAGCGGTTTCTACCAATATTCGCAATCACAATATGGATTACTGGACAGGAACCATATATACCACTAACAGAAGGGTATGGGAACATGACGACGACTTTAAAAACTACCTGAGAAAAATTCGTTGCATGGGGATAGACATGGAGACTGCAACTATATTCTCTGTGGGATTTTTCAATAAAATTCCCACCGGAGCGTTGTTGCTGGTATCTGACCAACCGATGATTTCCTCCGGGGTGAAAACCGAAGAAAGTGATAAAGTAGTAAGTGAAAGCTTTGTGCAGAAGCAGCTTGAAATAGGGATAGATTCACTCAGGGAACTTATCAATAACGGACTTACCGTGAAGCATCTTAAATTTGACTTCGAAGAACAATAACCAACACCATGATTGTAAAAGACTGGGAAGAGATCCAGGAGAATATAAAGAAAAAAATCTATCACCCCATTTATTTGCTGATGGGGGAGGAGTCGTTGTTTATTGATGCCAGCTCGGGTATCATTGAGAAACAAGTGCTGAGCGAAACAGAAAAGGAGTTCAATCAAACCATTCTTTACGGGCGGGAAACAGATGTGCCTACCATTGTAAGTACGGCCAAAAGGTATCCCATGATGGCCAACCATCAGGTGGTAATCGTGAAAGAAGCGCACCTGGTAAAAGATATCGATACACTGGAAGCCTATGCGGCCAATCCTCTTAAAAGCACCATCCTGGTCATTTGTCATAAATACAAAAGTGTGGACAAAAGGAAGGGCTTTTACAAAACTGTAGCGAAAAACGGGGTGGTGCTGGAAACCAAAAAGCTTTATGATAATGAAGTGCCGGGCTGGATTTCAGATTATGTGAAGAAACGGGGCTACAAAATTGGCGAGAAAGCAACCCAGTTGCTGGCCGATCATCTGGGGTCTGATCTGGGCAAAGTAGTAAATGAAATCAAAAAGGTTTGGATTTCACTGCCCAAAGGAGGAGAGATAACGCCAGCACTCATTGAACAGAACATTGGTATTAGCAAGGATTTTAATGTTTTTGAATTGCAAAACGCCCTTTCGGAAAAAAATGCATTGAAAGCTTTCCAGATTGCAAAATATTTTGGCGAAAATCCCAAGTCAAACCCCATGGTCGTTACCCTGGCTGTTTTACATTCATTTTTTGTAAAGGTTTTAATTTATCATTCCCTGAAAGACAGGAGCCCGAAAAATGTGGGATCCCAACTAGGCATTAGCCCGTTTTTCAGCAAAGCCTATCAGACTGCTGCGGCCACTTACCCGGTTGCCAGGCTTTTTACCATTATATCTTACCTGAGAGAGTATGATTTGAAGGTTAAAGGGGTGGATAACCAGTCAGCCAGTGATGGCGAATTGCTCAAGGAATTGATTTATAAGATTATGCACTGATTGTGGCTAAAGGATACATCCATAGCATAGCCGCTGAATAGCAGGAGAATGATTAGGGTGCGGATGTTTCACGAATTTTAAAAAATTGAACGTATGAACTATTGGTTAGTGAAATCAGAACCCGATGCTTATTCCTGGGAAAGGTTTAAAAAAGAGGGGAAGACCATGTGGGAGGGGGTAAGAAACTACCAGGCAAGAAACAATTTGAAGGAGATGAAAAAGGATGATCTGGTTTTGTTTTATCACAGCGTATCAGACAAGGAGGTGGTTGGGATTGCCAAAGTGGTAAAAGAATACTATCCCGATCCCACCGCCGAAGATGATCGCTGGGTGGTGGTAGATCTTGTACCTGTAAAAGCCCTTAAAAAACCTGTTACCCTGGATCAGGTAAAAAAGGATGAAAGACTTGAAAATGTAGCCCTGGTAAAACAATCCCGCTTATCTGTGATGCCCCTGAAAAGGGAGGAATTTGATGCCATTGTTCAACTGGGTGAAAGCCAATAACTATTTATGGCATGAATCACGTTGATATTATTCTGGCTATACCCCTTGCTATCGGTGCCATCAGAGGCTTTACAAGAGGTTTTCTGCTTGAGATAGCCTCTCTTATCGGTATCATCGCCGGTGCGTTCCTTGCTGCCATGTTTGGAGGAATGGTGGCCGGTGTCCTTTCGGGATATGTGGACTGGAACCCCGATGCCATCAAGATTGTTGCCTTTGTGGTAGTATTTATCCTGGTGATTATTGTGGTGAAACTGATAGCAAGAATCATCGAAAGGTTTTTCAAAATGGTGGGGCTAAACTTTTTAAACCGATTGGCAGGACTGGTTGCAGGGATATTGAAAATAGCCTTTATACTGAGCGTGGTGTTGATCTTTTTTAACTATGTAAACCGCAACCGGGCCTTTATGTCGGAAGAAACCCAGGATACCAGCTACCTGTACAATAAGGTGGCAGGGCTGGTTCCGCGGATGTTGCCCGGGTCTGAATCATTTACTTTTAAGTATGACTTAAACTCCTTGCTATCACCGGAAGCAGAAGAATAAAATTGCTGACGCTACCCAACTGGCAGCGTCTTTATGTATTAATAGTATTATCATAATGGAAGAAACATACTGGGATGAAATTCGGGAAGAGTTTCCTGTAACACAAAACCTTGCTTATTTTCAGAGTGCAGGCATGAGCCCAATTCCCACAAGAGTGCTGCAAGCTGTAACCGAAGCTTATACAAAGCTCAGTCATTTTGGGGGTATGCACTTTCCCGAAGATGTTCTACGAAGCGATAAGCTGAGGGAAAAACTGGCAAAGATGATCAACACCTCTGCCTCCAATCTGTGCTTCGCCCACAATACTTCCACGGCATTTAATTTTATTGCAGCGGCACTGAAACGCGGTACACCGTTTGATTTTAACCTTGTTTCTCTTATGGATGAGTTTCCGTCTTCCCATATTCCATTCGAATTCCAGGGTATACCGGTAAAATTCGTTAAACCGGTAAACGGGGTATACAGCATTGAGAGCATCATTGAGGCGGTTGATGAAAAAACCATGGGAGTAGTATGCAGTTATGTTCAGTATTCAACCGGATTCATGCTTGATATAGAAAAGCTGGGCAAGACCCTTAACGAAATGGACCTGCTCTTTATCGTGAATGCAACCCAGGCTTTTCCCATTTATGAAGTGGATGTTGAAAAAATGCATATAGATGTATTGGCAGTTTCTTTTCATAAGTGGGGCTTGTGTGGTGTGGCCGGTACTTTATTCTATACCTCTGAAGGTTTCAGGGAGATGTACCCAAGCCCTATGGCCGGCTGGCTGGGTGTAAAACCCCCTTCCGACGATTTTATTCCTACCCAAAAAAATGAGGAATACGAACAATTCGAACATGCCGGACAGTACAATTTCGGAACCATGAATTTTCAGGCCCTCGCAGGACTGGATGCTGCCATTGATTTTGTCAATGAAATAGGAAGGGAGAAAATCAGGGAAAGAATATCTTATCTCAGCGGATATTTGATTGAAGGACTGAAAACCCTGCCGGTTGAGATTCTTTCTCCCGTGGAAAGCCATGCCACAAGGTCTGCAATTGTTCTCATTAATCTGTTAAAGGCTGATAATGCAAGTGCCGTATCGTTTTTGCAGAAACAAGGGATTGTTTCAGCTGTCAGGGCCGGAAATCTCAGGATTGCCTGCAACTTTTTTAATAACACAGAAGAGATTGATCGGCTCTTGAATGCCCTTGCGTTGTTTTGTGAAGCGGAAACTTAGAGAGTTGCTGAAATGGCAGGGTTGCAAATGGCAACCTTTATATTCTTTAACACAATCCTTTTTATGTGATTATAATATGATTTCCTATGGTCACATAGCTTGTCCCGCTTTTTCAGCGGGAGAACATCCAAAACTTTCGTTATTCACTGATAACCAATTGGTTTTCCAAATCGTCATCCTCGTGTGTGTTTAAGGATTAATCATGGAGGGTTCATCTTTGTTTTCAACGTGTCCCGGGATAAACAGGTCCTTTCGGAAAGTAAGAATGGGTGGATAGGTAAGGGTATAATGCTTTTCCTTTGATTCTATCACAATGGTTTTCAGATCTCTGATGCAAATGTACCGTGTCTTGATGGGCTCCGTTGTTTCATAATTTGTGGCTATTTCAATGGCCTCTTTTTCATTGGTTCTTTCCGGAAGACTGACCCTCAGAAGGCCTGAATTCACATTAACAAAAAATGATTCTGGATAAAAGGTAGCATTCAAAGCCTCCCTGAAAGCCTTCATGTCTGCCTTGGCGGTAGTTTCAAGGCTTATAGGCTTTAAACCGATAAATTCAATGTATTGCAAAGGAACCGGAGCCTCCAGGTTGTTCCATCTTTCGATGCGTTTCATGAGTTTTCCAAACTCTCCCTCGCTGAAATTTTGTGATTTAAGCAGTACACTGAGTTTTTTCAACATCTCCTTGTTGTCAAGCTTCAGGATAAAATCATGGTATTTCTTCCGGAGAAGATGACGGGTGTAATAAAAACGTTCGTATGCAGTTGTTTTTTCCAATGAAGAAACTTCCATTATTTCCTTCAATTCCTCTTCAAGTAATTGTGTTTCCCCTGTGTATGTTTTCATTCGAATAAAATTGGTCTAAGGATTTAGCTTCGCTGAACTCTCCCGCAAAGCGGGATCGGTTGGTTAAATAGCCTGTCTCGCTCTTTTGGCGAGAGAACTAGCATAGATGACCTTATTACTCACAATCGTTTATTATTATTGGTGTTTGTGAGCTCACACCGTTCGGTTCATTTCCTTTTGAGCGCCAGGGGTTCATGCAGGTTTCATAAAGAAAAATTTGATGGTTTTGTACTTAATGCAGGTAATATGAAAAAGCTTCCATGCTTTCAGTTTTTCCCCGATTCCTTATAAAAGTCCCCTGACTTGTATTTATTTGTATTGGTATACGTTTTTTGCATCTCCGTGGTTTACTTAATTTTTATTGCGGTTTACTACGTAAAAACAGGTATAAATCATTGGTGTCCGGTTAAATTTCCGAGATTTATCTTTGTTGCTTCTTTGTGGTCTCTCCCGCAAAAATGCGGGATTAAAATGACAGGCAATGAGCGTATTTCGAGAGCAAGGGTTATCCTGTTTGCTGGGTCGTGTGTTGATAATGGGCAAAGATTATTCTTACTTCAGCCCAGGTAAATCCATCGCCCAACGCGTTTTTGGTACCACTCATGGTGGCTTCACTCCCTTTTTCTTTCAGGTAATTCATGGCAGTTTCAATTTTGTTGCTTTCCACCAGTTTGTTTACAGGTATTCTTCCTGTTTTTACATGGGCAGCCAGGTGTCCTTCAATCGTGCTTACTGCCAGGTTTCTTTCTGCAGCAACTTCTGAAACAGACTTCCCCTGTTCAAAAAGCTCAAGGCTTATTTCTGTTGTTGGTTGTTTGAGGGGTTTTGGGGGTTTGCTTTCCCGTGGCAGTTCTATTTCCCAGGTGGGAGTAATATCGTTGTTGGTACAATAATCCATAACCAGGGAAATGATATCGTCTCCGTATAGCGCAACTTTTATTTTTCCCAGCCCATGTATGGCCTGCAGTGCCTTTTTGGTGGCAGGGAGGGTGTTGGTAATGGTAATCATGGATTTTTTGGGCAGAATCGCAAAGATGGGCTTGTTGGTTTGCTCTGCTACTTTATCTCTCCATGCCCGCAACTCCTTCATCAGTTCCGGATGTTGCGATGTGTCAGTTACAGATACCGCCTTAACTTTTTTTCCTCCGGTTTTTGTGTCAGGCTCAATGGCTGCTTTGGCTCTTTTTTCAAGGTAAAGAGAAGTTTTAAAACCCTGCCTGCATGCCTCCATACATGCTTGCTTGACGTTGAGTTCCGTGAGAAGTCTCTGGTGTGCTTCTGTGAGTGTTTTTTTCAATTGCCTGTTGTCCACATCCAGATCAAGGTTGTTAAGTATGGTTTCAAAACTGCTTTGTATTTTAGGTAAAAAGTAGTTGCATGCTTTTGAAACCCGATCCTGCAAAAGGGTATTGTTTTCGATGTCTTTTTGCCTGCCCACATGTTTGTTGATTTCCACCATAAATTTGGAAGCGATTTCCATAAGTTCTTTCTGAAGAAACCGGTCTGCTTCGTTGAGCAGGGGCAACAAACCTTGATCTACCGAACCCGGGTTTTCGTTTACTGCTTTTCGCAGATAATTTAACCGGTAGCGCAGGGGCGAAAAGTTAAAGAGATCTTCCAGTAAATCATATTGAAACTGCAGCCTTGCCTGATTTAAAACTCCTTCATTGGGTGGATTTTGTTCAATATTTTGTGTAAAATCCCTGATGCTGTAGTCATTTTTAATGGACTGTTGCGAGATTTGCGTACTTAAAACAAGCCCTTCCAGGGTTTTGCAACGACTCAGGGCAACATACACCTGGCCGTGGGCAAAAGCTGCATTTGCATCAATAATGGCTTTTTCAAAGGTCAGCCCCTGGCTTTTGTGGATGGTAATGGCCCAGGCAAGTTTGAGGGGAAACTGCGTGAAGGACCCTATGGTGTTTTCTTTTATCTCTTTGGTTTCGGGATCCAGGGCATACCGGTTGTTTTCCCATGTCACCCTGCTTACCTCAATGCTGTCTTTATCTCCGGGGCACTCTACGTAAATCACATCATCATCCATCCCCACTATTTTTCCTGTTTTCCCATTGTAAAACAATTTTTGGGGCGAAGGGTCATTTTTTACAAACATTACCTGGGCCCCAGCTTTAAGTGCCAGGTTTAGTTCGGTAGGGTAGGCTGATTCCGGAAATTCTCCATCGATGCGTGCTGTAAAATGTCTTTTGGTTGTGTTGATCTCTTCCAGCCTCATGGTATTGATCTCTCTGGCCTGCTGGTTGTGCGTGGTAAGGGTTATGTAGCCCTGGTTTTGCATCTCTCTTACATTGGGCCGGTAACGCTGGTTAAGCATGGCAAGCACACGGCTGTCGAGCATGTTGTCTCTTACCTTGTTGAGCAAGCCGATAAATTCATGGTCTGTTTGACGGTAAATGTGCTTCAACTCAATGCTTATGTATGGCATTTCGCGCAATGCAAGGCTGCCAAAGAAAAAGAAGGTGGAATACCAGGGGGAGAGCAATTCTTTCTCGTCTTCTTTAACTACCGGCGGCAACTGCTGTAAATCTCCGATAAGCAGCAGCTGTACCCCCCCGAAAGGAGCGTTTTTCTGCCGGTATCTTCTCAA
>SLPR01000313.1 GCA_007131895.1 Bacteroidales bacterium
AAAAAAGTAAGGAGAAAAATTGTATTCTTGTTTTTCAGTGCCGCTGTGGTGAGCTTAAAATCCCGGATGATATTTTTCTTGGGTGTATTTTCTTTTTGTGGGGTATTGTCGTTCATGACAGAAAATCTTTTTTGGATTTATAGGTGGATTTACACTATATATTTGTTTTGCCGGCCGCTATCTATTCTTTTCTCGCCAGGTTTCTGTCTTCTGAAATTTTTATCAGGGTGCCATCGCTTACCCTGTTATGGCCCTGGTTGATAATCCTGTCGCCGGGTTCGATTCCCGATTCGATCATGGTTTTGCCCTCTCCCGAACGACCTCTTTCGATATAAACCTTGCTGGCTTCCAGAATACCTTCCTCATTCTCTCTGGCAACAAACAGGAAGTGACCCTGAACATCCTGCTTAATGAGGATGGATGGAACAACCAATGCCTGGTCGGTAGAAAAGGACCGTATTCCCATGCTGGCCATCATGTTGGGTTTGAACTGCCTGTTGGGATTGCTGATGCGCACCTGAAGCCTGAATGTGCGGTTTTCAGGATTGATAACATTGCCCAGCCGGTGTATGGGAACCCATTCTTCATAACCAGGGAATGCATCAAACCTGAGGATAACTTTGTCGCCACGACCCACTACCGGCAGGAAAGTCTCTGATACATCGGCATTGATATAAAGCTGGTCAAGATTGATAACCTGCATTACCCTGCTTCCGGGCATGGCCAGCTCCCCTTCTTTGGCAAAAATCTCGTCAACAATACCATCAAAAGGGGCCCGCATCACTGCCATTTCCAATTGTGATTCAAGGCTTTTGAGGCGCGACTGCAGGCTCTCGTAATTGTTTCTGGCTTCAAGGTATTGCATCTCACTCCCAATCTCCTGCTCCCACAGGTTTTTTTGCCTGTTGTAAACCGTCTGGGCCAGTTGAAGAGAAGTTTTTGCTTCAGCGATATTATTTTCAATCACTGATACATTCAATCTTGCCAGTACCTGTCCCCTGCGAACCTGCTGACCCTTTTCCACTTCTATTGAGGTGATCTGACCGTTGGTTTCAGGACTTATCATGGCCTCCCGTATGGCTTCAGCTTTGGCGTTGATTCTGAAGTAATGGTCGAAGGGTTCGTATTCCATGTCAGCTACTGTTACAGGCGTTCGAACCCGATTTTGGGTGGTTTCGCCCAATGCTTCCAGCTCCCGCTCAAGATCGGAAATCTTCTGATTGAGATCTACAATCTGTTCGTTGTAAGCTGATATTTTCTCACGGATGAGATCAGTGTCTGATTTTTCCTCTTCCTGGCATGAACTTGCTGCCAGGATAAGGGTGATCATAACAAAGAAAAGGGTTATTTTTTGCATAATCTCCGTGGATATGTATTGACGGATGGCGACGGTTTTTACTTTCATGGTAGTATATGTGTTAAATTGTACATTCTTGTTTATAGTCTTCCGAGTGCTTTTTTGAGCCTGTTGCTGGCGTTAAGCATTTCAAACATCGCATTTATGTAGTTGGCCTGTGTGGTCAGCAACTGGTCGCTGGCCTGGGTAAGTTCCAGACTTGATGCCAGTCCTTCGCGGTACATGATGGTGGTACGGTCCAGGATCCTGCGGGCCAGCTGAAGGTTGTCTTTTTCGGTATTGTATTGCTCCATGGCCGTTTGAATATTGTTGCTGGCTTCCTGCTTCTGAAGCAATAAAGACTGTTCAACCATGCGGGTGTTCATCTTTGCTTTATCCAGCTCCAGCCTCGCCTGCTGAACTCTTGAGTGTCTTAGTCCGCTGGAGAATATGGGTATGTTGATATTTACTCCCAGGATAGATGTTGGAAACCATGGCTGACTGCCTTGAAAAAAGTTGAACTCGTTGCGGTAGGCATTTTCCTGCCGGGTATAAAATGCTGAGATGGTGGGAAGATAAAAACTCCATTCCCTGCGCATTGACATTAACTGCATCTGTTCCTGGGATTGCATGATGCGAAATTCGATGTGATTTTGAGGGTTGAACTCCTGCACCGAAATTGTCTCCAGTGATATAGCGGCAAATAAATCTTCAAGGGATTCTGTGAGGATGACTTCCCTGCTTACATCTATCCCTATCTGAAACTTGAGCAAATCAAGGGTGAGCTTTTTTTGCCGTGCCATGCCCGAGATACTGTTTTTCAGGTTCGCAACGGTCAGTTTAAGCTGATCTACATTGATGGCATCCGTAAAGCCCTGTTCAAATAGCTTTTCCGTTTCATACAGGGTTTTTTCCAGGTTGGAGAGATTGCCGCTCATGATTTCAAGGTTTTGTGAAGTGGCAAGGCTCAGGTAGTAAGATTCCATCACCGAACTTTTAATTTCCATTTCAGAGCGCTCATAAATTTGTAATGAAAGAGCTCTGAAAATCCTTGCTGCACGCAGACCAATGATATAGCTTCCATCAAAAATCAATTGGTTGACCGATAGGGTTGCCGTAAGGTTTTGCTCGGTTCCGAATTGTATTTCGGCAAATTCCCCTTCCTCTCCACCAAAAAATTCTGCCGGTACAAGGTTGGTGGGTATGTCGGTAAAATACTGATAACCCAATGTCCCACTTACCTGTGGAAGACCACTGGCAGTAATTTCCCATACCTGGCGGCTGGCGATACTGGCATCGGCTTTGGCATTGTTTAACTCATAGTTGTACTCAAGGGCATACTCAATGGCTTGGTCAAGACTCAGCTGCACAGGCTCCTGTGCCCTTGCTTTGTCTGGGGTTAGCATCATTACGGCCAGAGCCGGTAATAGTGAAACTGTGAATAATTGTCTGAAAAATTGCATATTCGGTATTTTTCTGTTTATGGATGTTGTGCAAAATTAGAGTTGTAGGTCAGGTTCTTAAAGCAAAAGTCGGCCAATGGCTTGATCAGGATGGTCAATGACTGAATTTCCCTTCTGACCGAAAAATATTTTTAGTTGAATATCCATTGATGTGCGTTTTTTTCAAGATGTTCCAACCCTTTATCATTGGCAATCCCCCTGATATGGTAAATAAACAGGGTTCGGAAAACCTCTGGCAGAGGGAACTTGTTAAGGGGTTGCCAAAGGTCGGTCTGGTACATCTCCATGCGCGAAACATAGGCCCGGGCAATGATTTCATAATTCATGTCGTCGCGATAAATGCCCTCACGGATTCCTTCATGTATGTTGTCAATAATGTGTTTGTACACCTCTTCTCTTTTAAATTCAATAACTTCATCCCATACATCAGGATAGTATTTCTGCAGATCATAGGTGAGTGAGGCATTGGAGTTTTTCAGGTGTTCGGCAAAAAAGTGCGTCATCATCATCAGCTTGTCAATGGCATTGGTGTTGGGCTGGTTCAATGCTTCACTGATGCCGCACTTTTGAGAGTTTATGAGGTGATGAATGACTTTACTCACCACATCTTTTTTGTCTTTAAAATGCAGGTAAAGGGTTTTTTTTGACACCCCAAGATCCCTGGCCAAATCGTCCATGGTTATGCTTTTGATGCCATAGCGGAAATAGATTTCTGATATTTTTTGAATGATGTCCTGCATAGGGTTTTTTTTGGTAAAATTACAAGGAATAAACTCAGGAAACTATTAGTATAAAAAAAGTTTCTGTGGTGTAACAAGATTTAGTGGGGTTTGTTTTTGGGATGAATCAAATTTTCAGGAATTTTATCAGAAAATTATCCGGTTTAACTTCCCGAATACATCTATGCTGATTTTGATGGGATTTCTGCATGGATGAAGCACCGAAAAAAAGCCTGCAGTCCCAAAGATTTTTTTTACTTTTGGGCTTCTTTAATGCAGGATAAGTTTTTTCCTGATGCACTGAAATTAAAATACTTACCAAAATGAATATTTTGTTGCTGGGTTCGGGTGGCCGCGAGCATGCCCTTGCATGGAAAATGGAGCAAAGCCCATTATGCAAAAAACTCTGGATTGCACCCGGAAATGCCGGAACACAGTTGTGTGGAACCAATGTTGAGTTGAATATCAATGACTTTGATGCCGTGGTTTCCTTTATTGCAGCGCATCATATCGACATGCTTGTGGTAGGCCCTGAAGAGCCTCTGGTGAATGGCATTGCCGATTTTGTATTGCAAAACCCTTCCACCTCGCATGTGCAGGTGATAGGTCCTTCGGCAAAGGGAGCCATGCTGGAAGGGAGCAAACAGTTTGCCAAGGAGTTTATGCAGAAATACAACATTCCCACTGCTGCTTACAGGAGCTTTACGGCTGAAAGTTATGAAGAGGGGGTGGATTTTTTGGAAACCCTTGCACCACCCTATGTCTTGAAGGCCGACGGACTGGCAGCCGGCAAAGGGGTAGCCATAGTACAATCGCTTGACGGAGCCATTGATGTGCTGAAAGGGATGCTAAAGGATAAGGCATTTGGCAAAGCCTCGGAGAAAGTCGTAATGGAAGAATTTCTGGACGGTGTTGAAGTTTCTGTTTTCGTTGCCACCGATGGAGAAAACTGGATTCTGCTGCCCGAAGCCAAAGATTACAAAAGAATTGGCGAAGGAGATACCGGACCCAATACCGGGGGCATGGGGGCGGTTTCTCCTGTTTCATTTGCTGACACGGAATTTATGGAAAAGGTGAAAACCCGGATTGTTCAACCCACCATTGATGGTTTGCAAAAGGAAAACATTCCATATACGGGGTTTATCTTTGTGGGTTTGATGAATGTGAACGGCGACCCTTATGTGATTGAATACAACGTACGCATGGGAGACCCCGAAACGGAAGCCATAATCCCCCGAATCAGCTCCGATTTTGTACAAATGCTCAAACTTATGGGTGAGGGCAACCTGAACAATTATACCCTTGAAGTTTGTCCGGAGTTTGCCGCAACCGTAATGCTGGTTTCGGGAGGCTACCCGGGAAGTTACCAAAAGGGTCATGAAATTTCCGGCCTCGACCATGTAGATGGCAGTCATGTGTTCTATGCGGGAGCATCGGAAAAAGATGAAAAGGTTGTCACTTCGGGAGGCAGGGTAGTGGCCATCACCTCCCTGCATTCATCCCTTGAAAAAGCCAGGCTTCAAAGCATGAAAAATGCCGCAATTATAAAGTTTCATCAGGTGAATTTCAGAACCGACATTGGTCTTGACCTGCAAGGATAGCCATTACTATGATAATAGGAAAGATCAAAACCAACCACCCCTTCATGTTTGCACTGCTGATCATTATTGCAGTGGTGTTGTGGCTGGATGCTTTTTTGCTTTACGGGCAGGTTGATTTGCCCACGGAAAATAATGCCCCCCTTTACAGCCTTGTGGCATCGGTTTTTGCCAACCGTCCATTTCTGAGCGTACTGTTCAGTTTCCTTTTTATGATCCTTCAGGCCTGGATGTTCAATAGGGTGATAACCGGTAAAAACCTCGTAGATCGCAACTCCATGCTGCCCGCCCTGGTGTACATTGTGCTGATGAGCAGCAGTTTCAGCCTTTTTGGTTTGCATCCTGTGTGGTTTGCCAACTTTTTTCTTATCATCACCCTTGACAAGATATTCGATGTGTTCCGCGATGAAGCAGTGTTTATTGAGATTTTCAACGTGGGCTTTTTTGTCAGCCTGGCATCATTGTTTTACTTCCCTGCACTTGTTTTTATTTTCCTTATTATTTCAGCCCTTTTCATTTATTTCCTTGTCAATATCAGGAGTGTTTTTGCTTCGCTTATCGGGTTATTTCTGCCATATATGTTTGCTGCTCTTTATTTTTACTGGAATGATATTTTATTTACCCAAATGTTTTTAGCTGGAACCTTGCAAGTGGATGCAGCCTTTCTTACCCGTCATATAATACCTTTTGGCTGGGTATCTATCATTGTAATTGGCCTTACGGGACTTATAGCTGTCAGCCGGCTCTACCTGGGCGCATTGCGCGACAGACCGGTAAGGATAAGAAAACGATACCAGGTGTTGTTCATCTACCTGATAATAGCAGTTGTTTCGGTATTGATTGCAGGGAAAACCATCGATATACATCACGGGATAATTATGCTCCCTTTGTCTGCCATTGTTGCCGGGTTTTTTCAGGAAAACAAAAAGTCATTGCTCAACGAAATTATTTTCACCTTGCTCTTGTTGCTCATGCTGGTGGGAAAACTGGCACGACTGGATTGAGAAATACAGGCACTCAGTATTCATGGTAAGGGTACCTGCAGGAAAAAAGTAGTTTCGGAATGAGGAGATTTTCTTACTTTTAGCCTTACAAATAACAAGGGCCTGCTGAAAACTAACGATTTTTGAATGCAAAGCTTTTACGAAGAACGAGTTTAAAACATTGCATTAGAAGCTTATAATTGCAAGCTAAATAATTGGTTGACATTTAATTGAGTGTTTTTCAGCAGGCCCTAACTACATACACATAACTACACGAGTGAAAGCGAGAAAGAAAATATTGTTTCTGGTGGCCCACCGTCCGGGCCGCTCTCCCGGACAAAGATTTCGCTTTGAACAATACCTGCATTATCTTGAAGAAAATGGGTTTGATTGTCATATCTCATACCTTATCAATGAGAAGGACGATGCCGTCTTTTATGCCCCCGGGAAATATCTGAGCAAAACCATTTTCCTGTTCAAAAGCCTGTTACACCGAAAACGCGATCTTTCCCAGGTAACTGGCTACGACATGGTATTCCTTTACCGTGAAGCGCACATGCTGGGTACCACCTGGTTTGAACGAAAAATAAAAAGGGCAGGGGTGAAAATGATCATGGATTTTGATGACAGCATCTGGCTGAAAGATGTTTCCAATGGTAATAAACGACTGGCCTTTCTGAAAAAACCTTCCAAAACTGCGGATATCGTTGGCTTGTGTGATGTGGTTATCGTGGGCAACCAATACCTGGCCGATTATGCCCGGCAATTCAATTCCAATGTGTTTGTTATTCCTACTACTATAAATACCGATTACTATCTGCCCGGTGAGTTTAAGAGCAACGGGGAGAAAGTATGCATTGGCTGGACCGGTTCTTCCACCACCCTTAAGCATTTTTCGCTCGCAGTTCCGGTGTTGAAGATACTTCGGGAAAAATACGGCGAACGGCTGACCTTCAGGCTTATCAGCGATGAGTTGTATGAAGGAAATCTGCCGGGGCTGGAGAATATCCGCTGGAATAAAGAGACCGAGGTGCAGGATTTGATGGCCATCGACATAGGCATTATGCCCCTGCCCGATGATGCCTGGTCTAAAGGGAAATGCGGATTCAAAGGCCTGCAGTACATGGCCCTGGGCAAACCCGCGGTAATGTCGCCTGTGGGGGTAAATACCGAAATAATAGAACATGGGCACAATGGTTTCCTTGCCCGTTCTCCCGAAGAATGGGAGGTTGTCTTATCCCGGTTAATCGAGAACCCTGAACTGAGGAAACAAATAGGAGAGGAGGGAAGAAAAACCGTAGTGGAACGCTTCTCTTTCCGGTCGCAAAAAGACCGGTATGTTAAGATTTATCATGATTTGACAAAGGAGGGGCAATGATTGCACCCCTCAGTCCATGCCTGCGCGGAGGCACCTGCATAGAAGCCGGTGTGGATGAAGCCGGTCGTGGCTGCCTGGCAGGTCCGGTGTTTGCTGCCGCTGTTATTCTTCCGCACCCCATACCCGAAGAAATTACCCTTCATCTCAACGACTCCAAAAAGCTTTCCGAAATACAACGATTCCGCCTCAGGTTGCAGATACAACAACATGCCCTGGCTTTTGCTACCGGTATGGCAACACATGAAGAGATCGACCGGATCAATATTCTTAATGCTTCCTTCCTGGCCATGCACCGTGCCATTGAAAAACTCAAAACCCGCCCCGCGTTGCTGCTCATCGACGGCAACCGCTTCAAACCCTTCTCCGGCATTGAACACTGCTGTATAGTTAAGGGCGATGGGCTGTATTTCTCCATTGCCGCAGCTTCTGTTTTGGCCAAAACCGCCCGCGACGATTTCATGTTGAACCTCCACGGGCAATACCCCATGTACCATTGGGACAAAAACAAAGGATACCCAACACCCGCGCACAAAAGATCCATCGCACAGCATGGTCTCAGTCCGTTTCACCGCAAAAGTTTTAATCATGGGATGCAGTTGAAGATGGAGTTTTTAGAATAGAGGGACGAGAGAGTAGAGAGTAGAATTTTGAGAGTTTTGATTTTAGAATGCAGATTTCAGAATGGGAACATCAATCTTCAGCACTGCTCACAACTCCGAAGGGAAAGGTGCAGAGCACCGCTAACCCTTGTAGTACAGATGATTGCACACCACAAACGGCACTGCGATAATAATTTAATGCAAAGTAGCCATCGCAATGTCAGCGCATTATAGAAAAGAGAAAACAGAAAAGAAGACTGAGCCTGAAGGGCTCAAACATGAATAGCCCGGGGTAGAATAACATAGCCTCACACAAAGTATCCATCGTAATGTCAGCGCACTGAACAAACGTGAGAAGAGAGCGACAAGTGACATGAGAAGAGAGAAGATGCAAGAGGCGAGTAACCAGAGACCAGAGAACGAAGCCTGTCGAAGGGCGCTGTCATCACCCCTTTTCTTTGTTGAAGATGCTTTCGCAGCGCCCATAAAACCTATCGACCACCATTTTCTATCGCTATTCCGGGCCGCTGGCCCGGGGTGCATTGCACAGGGTTTTGTGCCAGCGACAAGGTCGGAAACCCTGAATGGTGATGGATGCGTTAAATAAAAACAGAGAGGGGGATTGGCGGCGCTTCGCACCGCCAAT
>SLPR01000248.1 GCA_007131895.1 Bacteroidales bacterium
AATACTCTGAATTTTAAGACACCAATGCCTTGAACTTACTGGTCTGACGACTTTGAGTCGTCTGACCAGGAACTGACGGACATTCCCCTCGTCCGACGACTTCGAGTCGTCCGACGAGTAAAAAAACTTTCATAGAATAAAAAATCAGCTCGTTTTTCCCGGAAGGAATTTATCATTTTCGGCGGCAAGGTATCCCTTTACAAAGCCAACCAGTTCGGGAAAGAAATCGGTAAAATCCTGCTCCAGCTCTGTATAATGCAACTTGAGATCCGTTACCGCATTTTCCATTCCCGAGTCAAAAGGCGTACGTCGGGATAGCCCCTCCATCTGGCGCTGGAAACTCTTCAGATCGGCATAATTTACCAGCCAGTTGGCTCCAATCATGATGGGCAGAATAAACTTAGCCCGCCTTGGCAACATGATATAATTCTTCAACAGCACATTATACGCACTCTGCACGAAAGATTCTATGGGTTCCTTGCTGTATTTTTCCCAGTTGCGGGCCAGAAAATGGTCGTAAAACATATCCACCACAACCCCTGAATAGTGGCGGTAATTTCCACGAATGCGATCCTTACTTCGCGAAACAAACGGATGAGAATCGGTAAACTCGTCGATCTTTCGGTGCAACCTTATCCCCTTAACGACTTCAGGTTTATACTTTTCAATCTGCCTGCCCTTTACCATATCAGCAATAAAATTTCCCAGCATCAGGTTTTCGTCTTTTCCGGAAAGGTAGATGTGAGCAAGGAAATTCATAGTTGATCAAAAGGTTTAAAGACGAAGAATTGCAATACTTTTCTAAACAATTAATGGCAAATTAATGGCACATACAATGCCACATTAAATCAACTGCAATATACGGAAAATATTGCAGAAGGATAAATTTTTAGTATGAAACCTGCAAATCTATAGAATATTTTACATATACAAGAAAAACCTCCCAATCCATTATTTAAACCCATTCTAAACAAGGCCTTTAGAACCGATATTTCCTGCCATATCGGAATAATTTTGTTAGTTTTGCACCTACAGAAAATACGCTATCAAAACATAATTAACTACTTAAATATCACCTTTATGCAAAAACAACTTTTACTGGGAGATGAGGCCATTGCCCAGGCGGCTATCGATGCCGGCCTGAGTGGCATTTATGCCTATCCCGGCACCCCATCCACCGAAATCACCCAATATGTTATTTCCAGCAAAGAGGCCAAAGAGAAAAACATTGTGGCCACCTGGACTGCCAATGAAAAAACATCTGCCGAAGCAGCTCTGGGCATGAGCTATGCCGGCAAAAGAGCCATGGTCTGTATGAAGCACGTGGGATTGAACGTAGCCGCCGATGTATTCATCAACTCTTCCATTACCGGTGCCAACGGCGGTATTATTTTCGTGGTTGCTGACGACCCCTCCATGCACTCCTCACAAAACGAGCAGGACTCACGCTTTTACGGAAAGTTCGCCATGATACCCATCCTGGAACCCTGCGATCAGCAGGAAGCCTACGACATGGTACATTATGGTTTTGAACTTAGCGAAAAGTTTCGGATACCCGTAATGCTGCGCATTACCACCCGCCTGGCGCACTCAAGAGCCGGTGTGGCAAGAAAAACTTCCAGGGAACAAAACCTGGTGAAACTCCCCGAAAACCTTAAGCAGTTTATTTTGCTGCCCGCCATTGCCCGCAAACAATACAAAGACTTGCTCAACAACCAGCCCCATTTCGAAGCAGCGGCAGAAACCTCCGGCTTCAATACCTTTACCGATGGAAAAGACAAAAGCATGGGTATCATTGCCTGTGGTCTGGCTTACAACTACCTGCTGGAAAATTATTCTGATCGCAACATCCCTTACCCGGTAGTAAAAGTTTCACATTATCCCGCACCGGAAAAAATGATTGAAAAGCTTTACGATGAGTGTGAAAGTGTAATGGTGCTCGAAGAGGGCTACCCCATTGTTGAAGAACTCCTGCGAGGGTTGCTCAACAAGGGAAAAACCATCAGAGGACGTCTGGACGGCAGCATTCCGCGCGACGGAGAGCTTAATCCGGTAATTGTGGGCAGCGCACTTGGATTTGAAGCACCCCAATTGCAGGAAATACCAGCACTGGTGGCCAATCGTCCACCTTCACTATGCAAAGGTTGTTCACATATCGACAGCTACAATGCCATTAATGAAGCACTGGAGAAATATGGAAAAGGACGTGTATTTGCCGACATCGGTTGCTATACCCTTGGCGCACTTGCACCTTATGATGCCATCAATACCTGTGTTGACATGGGAGCTTCCATAACTATGGCCAAAGGGGCAGCAGATGCAGGACTCAGGCCTGCCGTAGCAGTAATTGGCGACAGCACTTTCACACATTCAGGAATTACCGGATTACTGGATGCGGTCAATGACAATTCCAGTATTACCGTTTTCATCCTTGACAATGCTACTACCGGTATGACAGGCGGGCAACCCTCTTCTGCCTTTGGTAAGATTGAAGATATCTGTCGTGGCATCGGTGTGAAAGAAGAACACATCAGGGTTTTGAAACCCCTTCCCAAAAAGCATGAAGAGAACCTGGCTGTCATCAAGGAAGAACTTGAGTATGAAGGAGTCAGTGTTATCATTCCAAGACGTGAATGCATACAAACGCTCAACAAACGCATGCGCGACAAATTCAAGGAAAAAGCAAAAGCTTAGTCTTGTCATCCCATTGAGTTAAAATCATACATTTATCAGAACGCAAAAAGAAATCAGAATGAAGAAAGATATAATTTTAGCCGGTGTGGGCGGACAAGGGATTTTATCCATTGCAGCCATCATCGGTTATGCAGCAGTAGAAACCGGCCTCTACCTGAAACAAGCTGAAGTGCACGGAATGAGCCAGCGTGGTGGTGACGTACAAAGCAACCTGCGCTTGTCGGACAAACCCATTGCTTCCGACCTTATCCCACATGGGAAAGCCGACATGATACTTTCTGTGGAACCCATGGAGTGTCTCAGGTATCTGCCCTTCCTCAGCAAAGATGGCTGGGTGGTAACCAACACCAAACCTTTCATTAACATTCCCAACTATCCTGATGAAAAACAGCTGATGGAAGAAATTGATAAACTACCCAGACACATTGCGCTGGATGCTGAATCCATTGCTACTGAGCTTGGAACTGTAAAGGCTGCCAACATGGTAATGCTGGGAGCGGCTTCACCGTTTCTGGGGCTTGAGTACGAAAAACTCAGGGATGCCATCAGTTTTTTCTTTGGAAGAAAAGGGGAAGAACTGGTGAAGCTCAACCATAACGCACTGGAGGCAGGCAGGCAATTTGCTGAAAAAAACATGAACTGAGGTAAAAGAGTCCTATCAATATGATGATAAAAAAACCGGTGCAATCATTTTTTCAACTGATGTGCCGGTTTTGTTTTGCTTCCAATCGTTAAACAGCTCATTTTCTTAACCTTTTTATGCATTTTCAACTTTGTTATGTTATAAACAAATAAAAGTCTGAGCTGTTATCTCAGTACAAATTTCAACCCCAGATATAAACACAGTATTTTCTCTTAAATCCATTCAACAAACAGTATTAAAACGTGATAACTAACAATTTCATTTCAAGACATAATGGCCCTCGTGCCGAAGACATTGAAAAAATGATTAAAAAAATCGGGGTCTCTTCAGTAGACAACCTGATTGATGAAACCGTTCCCAAAGCCATTCGCCTGAAAGAAAGCCTGAAGCTTCCCAAAGGATTGAATGAGTACGAATACCTTAACCACCTCAAATCCCTGGGCAGCAAAAACAAGATTTACAAGACTTATATTGGCATGGGGTATTACAACACCATCACCCCGGGAGTAATTCAGCGCAATATTCTTGAAAACCCAGGCTGGTATACTGCCTACACACCTTACCAGGCCGAAATATCCCAGGGCCGCCTGGAAGCACTTCTGAATTACCAGACTGTCATCAGTGACCTTACCGGAATGGAGATTGCCAACGCATCATTGCTGGACGAAGCCACCGCTGCTGCAGAAGCCATGATCATGCTGTTCAATACACGCTCGCGCGATGCTCAGAAAAAGGGTATCAACAAGTTTTTTGTTTGTGAAAGAACCTTCCCTCAGACCATCGATGTGCTGAAAAACCGTGCTGAACCGCTTGGAATTGAACTGGTAATCGAAGACTGTGACCTGGAAAATATCGATGACAGTTTCTTTGGTGCATTGCTGCAATACCCTGATGAGAGAGGTAGTGTAAACAACTACAAGCCTTTCGTAGAAAAAATAAAAGACAACCAGATGAAGCTGGTGGTTGCAACCGACCTGCTCAGCCTGACCCTTTTGACTCCTCCCGGAGATTGGGGTGCCGATGTGGTAGTGGGTTCTGCCCAGCGTTTTGGTGTTCCCATGGGATATGGTGGTCCGCATGCCGGATTCTTTGCTACTACCGATGAGTTTAAACGCCAGATTCCCGGAAGGATTATTGGTGTATCGGTTGACCGCCTGGGCAACAAAGCCCTGCGCATGGCATTGCAAACCCGCGAGCAGCACATCAAGCGCGAAAAAGCCACCTCCAATATCTGCACTGCACAGGCACTGCTTGCAGTTATGGCAGGCATGTATGCTGTTTACCATGGCCCAAAAGGCTTGAAGAAGATTGCACGTCACATCAACATCCTTACAGGAGTGCTGGCACAGGAAGTAGAAAAGTACGGATACAAGCAGGTGAACAAATATTATTTTGACACCCTGCAATTTGAACTTCCGGAAAATGTGTATGCTGATACCATCAAGCAAATGGCAGAAGCCAGAAATATGAACTTCCGCACCATTGATGAAAAAATTATCGGCATCAGCCTGGATGAAACGACAGCGCTGGCCGACATCAACGTGATGCTGGAAATCTTTGCCGTTGCCAACCACAAAGAATACAAAAAGTTCGTTTGCGATCCGGTGGAATGTGAAAAGATTACCACCGTATCGAAGGAACTCAGCCGCAAATCAGAATTCCTGCAGCAAACCGTTTTCAACTCCTATCATTCGGAAACGGAAATGATGCGTTACATGAAGAAGCTTGAAAACAGAGATCTGGCACTGAACCGTACCATGATACCCCTGGGAAGCTGCACCATGAAACTCAATGCAGCAGCAGAACTGTTCCATCTGAGCTGGCCCGAATTTGCCAACATCCACCCCTTCGTTCCGGCAGATCAGGCAGAAGGGTATCTGGAGCTTATCAGGGATCTGGAAAAAGATCTTTGCGAAATCACAGGTTTTGCCGCCATGACTTTCATGCCCAACTCAGGTGCTTCAGGCGAATATTCCGGTCTGGCAGTTATCCAGGCTTACCACCGCAGCCGTGGCGAAGAACATCGCGATGTCACCCTTATCCCCTCTTCAGCTCACGGTACCAACCCCGCAAGTGCCGTAATGGCAGGAACAAAGGTTGTGGTAGTAAAATGCGACGAACGTGGCAATATCGACATCGACGACCTGAAAGCCAAGGCAGATAAGCACAAAGACAACCTGGCAGCCATCATGGTTACCTATCCTTCTACCCACGGGGTATTTGAAGAAAACATCCTGGAGGTTACCCAAATTGTACATGACCATGGCGGACAGGTTTACATGGATGGCGCCAATATGAACGCGCAGGTAGGCCTGACCAATCCGGCCATTTGTGGTGCCGATGTTTGCCACCTCAACCTGCACAAAACCTTTGCTATCCCGCACGGTGGTGGTGGCCCGGGAGTAGGCCCCATTGGAGTAGCCGAGCACCTGGTGAAGTTCCTTCCCTCGCACGTGATGATCAAAACCGGTGGCGAACAGGGTATCCATGCCGTATCGGCAGCTCCATTCGGAAGCGCTTTCATTCTGCCCATTACCTATGGATACATTAAGCTCTTGGGTGGCGACGGAGTAACCGAAGCCACAAAAATTGCCATTCTCAATGCCAATTATATCAAGGTTTCCCTGGAAAAGGATTACAAAGTGCTCTATACCGGTGAAAAAGGCTGGTCGGCACACGAACTGATCCTTGACTGTGCACCCTTTAAGAAAGCGGTGGGTATCGATGCTATCGACATTGCCAAAAGGCTTATGGACTATGGCTTCCATGCTCCTACCGTAGCATTTCCGGTGGTGGGCACGCTGATGGTGGAACCCACCGAAAGTGAGCCTTTGTCAGAGCTTGATCGTTTTATCGACACCATGCTGGCTATCCGTGAAGAGATTCGCGAAATCGAAGAGGAGAAAGCCGACAAGGACAACAACCTTATCAAAAACGCGCCACATACGGCAAAGATGGTTATTAACAGCGACTGGAATATGCCCTACAGCCGCGAAAGAGCAGCTTTCCCCATGCCGTGGTCGGAAGAGATCAAATACTTTACTCCTGTAACCCGCATTGATGATGCTTATGGCGATCGCAACCTGGTTTGCACCTGTGAGCCTATTGAATCGTATGCACAGCAGGATTAATATTGACTGGATGTCAAGAAAAAAGCCGTTTCATGAATTTGAAACGGCTTTTTTTTATTGACTTTTTTCTCACCTTATAGCAAACTATAGGAAACAGCTACACCCACCGTAACTACGGAAGCCATTACCATCAGTTTGATAAGAATATTGAGGCTGGGGCCTGAAGTGTCCTTGAAAGGATCACCCACGGTATCACCAATTACCGTGGCTTTGTGGTTTTCAGAACCTTTTCCGCCATAGTGGCCTTCTTCCACATACTTTTTTGCGTTGTCCCAGGCGCCTCCTGCATTGGCCATAAAGATGGCAAGGGCAAAACCGCTGGAGATGGTTCCGACAAGCAATCCGGTAATTCCTGCCACACCAAAAACAAGACCTACTATCACAGGAATAAGCAATGCAACCAGTGAAGGCAACATCATCTCTTTCTGGGCTCCTTTGGTAGAAATTTCCACGCAGCGGGCATAATCGGGTTCAGCTTTTCCTTCCATAATACCGGGAATGGTTCTGAACTGACGACGCACTTCATCAACCATTTTCTGGGCAGCACGACCCACAGCGTTCATGGTCATACCGCTGAAAAGAAATACAGACATTACGCCCAAAAAGATTCCCACGATAACTTTGGGATTCATCAGGTGAATCTGATAATGGTAAACAAAATCGATAAAAGCTGCATCAATGGCAGGAATACCGTTGATTAGCTCATTGGGCATATCCAGGAATTTCACGTACATCATCCTCACCTCTTCAAAATAAGAAGCGAGCAGTGCCAGTGCAGTAAGGGCAGCACTACCAATGGCAAATCCTTTTCCTGTTGCAGCGGTGGTGTTACCCAGTGCGTCCAAAGCATCTGTGCGGGCACGTACCTCAGCACCCAGGGCACACATCTGTGCATTCCCTCCTGCATTGTCAGCAATAGGACCATAAGCATCAGTAGCGAGGGTAATTCCCAGCGTGGAAAGCATCCCTACTGCGGCCACACCGATACCGTAAAGCCCGAAATTAAGGTAATCAACGTGGAAGTTAAATCCTGTAGCGAAAGAATAGGCCAGGGTGATGGCCACTACAATGATACCCAAGGGTATTGCAGCAGATATAAGGCCCGTTCCAACCCCATTGATGATAAGGGTTGCAGCACCGGTTTGGCTGGACTCAGCAATCCTTTGTGTGGGTCTGTAAGCGGATGCAGTAAAGTACTCTGTTGACTGCCCAATGCCAATACCGGCAAGCAATCCAATGACAATGGATCCCCATATTCCCAAATAGTTGGGCAAACCAAGGTAATACAATATAAGTAAAGAGAAAATCACGATAAGCACAGCACTCACGTTCACACCGAATCCCAGGGAGTGCAGCAACTGTTTTTGTGTCGCCCCTTCTTTGGTACGTACCATAAATACTCCGGCTATGGAAAGCAAAGTACCCACAGCAGCAATCAGCATGGGAGCAATCACAGCCTTGGTCTGAATGTCAAGGGTATATTTTATCCCCGTTACCGGATCAATACCCATAAAAGCTGCGGCTCCCAGCAGTGCAGTGGCAAGGATAGAAGCAGCGAAGGATTCGAAAAGATCGGCTCCCATACCGGCCACATCCCCCACATTATCGCCCACATTGTCGGCAATGGTAGCAGGGTTACGCGGGTCATCTTCAGGAATCCCGGCTTCTACTTTGCCTACCAGGTCGGCCCCCACATCGGCAGCCTTGGTATAGATACCTCCGCCTACCCGGGCAAACAGCGCCTGGGTAGAGGCCCCCATTCCGAAAGTAAGCATTATCGCTGTGATGGTCATCAGTTTATAACCATCGGCAGTTTCGGGGATAAAATAATTGAGGATAACAAACCACAGCGATATATCAACCAGCACCAGCCCTACCACCACCAGCCCCATCACGGCACCACTGCGGAAAGCAAGACGCAACCCCCCGTTAAGGGATGTGCGGCAGGCGTGGGCAACCCGTGCCGAGGCATAAGTTGCGGCTTTCATCCCGAAATAACCTGCCAAACCGGAGAAAAACCCTCCGGAAATAAAGGCCACCGGAACCCAGGGATTCTGAACCCCCAGCCCGTAAGCCAGTATGCCAAATATGACAGCAATAATAAAAAAGACAACAATAACTACTTTGTATTGTTGTCTTAAGTAGGCTGAAGCGCCTTTTCGGACGTGTTCAGCAATTTTTTTCATCATGTCGGTGCCTTCCGAATGGCGCATCATTTGCCGGAAAAAATAATAAGCAAACAATAAAGCAAGAG
>SLPR01000089.1 GCA_007131895.1 Bacteroidales bacterium
ATCCCCTGCCCTATCATTCGAAGCCCTTTTTGCATCGCTTCTTCAAAGTTTCTTCCGATGGCCATTACTTCCCCCACACTTTTCATGCTGCTGCCAATTTGTTTGGAAACGCCCTTGAATTTCCCAAGGTCCCAGCGGGGTATTTTGCACACTAAATAATCCAGGGCAGGCTCAAAAAAAGCAGGGGTGGTTTTGGTCACTGCATTTTTCAATTCATGAAGCCCATAGCCAAGCCCCAGTTTTGCAGCCACGAAGGCAAGCGGATAGCCGGTGGCTTTGGATGCCAGTGCACTGGAACGCGAAAGGCGGGCATTTACCTCTATCACCCGGTAATCTTCAGAGTAAGGATCGAGAGCGTATTGTACATTGCATTCCCCTACGATGCCGATATGACGGACTATTTTGATGGCGATTTCGCGAAGCTTATGATACTCACTGTTGGTAAGGGTCTGTGAAGGAGCGATAACAATACTCTCGCCGGTATGAATGCCCAATGGGTCAAAATTCTCCATGTTGCAAACGGTGATACAGTTGTCGTAGCGATCACGCACTACTTCGTATTCCACCTCTTTCCAGCCTTTGAGCGATTTTTCCACCAGGATTTGTGATGCATGGTTCAGAGCATTGCGGGCCAGTTTCCTGAGCTCCTCATCATTGTTGCAAAAACCGCTGCCCTGACCACCCAGGGTATAGCCTGCCCTGAGAATTACCGGATAACCCAGTCTGTTGGCAGCTTTCACGGCCTGCTCCACGGAAGTGGTAGCCTCGCTTTTTATGGAAAGGACCCCAATTTCATCCAGCTTCTTCACAAACAACTCCCGATCCTCGGTATTCATGATGGCTTCTACCGGTGTACCCAGCACCTGCACATTGTATTTTTCAAGCACCCCGGTTTGATGAAGGGCTACCCCGCAGTTCAGAGCTGTTTGCCCGCCAAAGGCCAGCAGAATTCCCTGTGGCTTCTCCTTCTTAATTACTTTTTCCACAAAGAACGGAGTGACAGGCAGGAAGTATATTTTATCCGCAATGCCTTCGGAAGTTTGCACTGTTGCTATATTGGGGTTGATCAATACGGTTTGGATTCCCTCTTCTTTAAGGGCTTTCAAAGCCTGGGATCCACTATAGTCAAATTCACCGGCCTCACCGATTTTCAGTGCACCGGATCCGATAACGAGAACTTTTTTTATTTTATTTTTCATGAAGTATGGTGTATGGGTAAGGTTATTCATCAGAAAATAATTTAGTTAAGTCATTGGCCTGATGGAACTTGCATGCTTGACCATTTTCATTCACTTTTGAGAGCGCAGTGATCATGCAAGTTTCATTTGATTTTATCTTTGGACCTCAACTTCCGTCTCCTGTCTTCGATTCCCGTAATTGCGTGATTTCAGTCCTCACCTTCCGTCTTCTGTCTTCCGTCTTCTGTCTTCCTTATCATCTCAATAAAGTCATCAAAAAGAAAATCGGTGTCGGTGGGGCCACTGGAGGCTTCCGGGTGAAACTGGGTGGAGAAAAAGGGTTTGGTTTTGTGTTTTATTCCCTCGTTGGTGTTATCGTTGATGTTTACAAACAATTCTTCCCATTCGCCGCTGAGTGAGTCCGCAAGGGTGGCAAAGCCATGGTTTTGTGAAGTGATAAAACATCGGGGAGTGCCCTTGAGAATTACGGGCTGATTGTGGCTGCGATGCCCGTATTTGAGTTTAAAGGTGTCACCGCCTGCAGCAAGCGCCATGAGCTGATTGCCCAGGCAAATACCAAAGATGGGTTTCTCCATTTTCAGGGCTTTGGCAATATTAGCAATAGTAGGGGTGCATTGTTTTGGGTCGCCCGGTCCGTTGGAAATAAAAAGACCGTCGTAGTCAAGCTTTGTAAAATCATAATCCCAGGGTACCCTTACAACTGTAGTATCCCGTTCCAGCAGCTTGCGAATGATATTGTGCTTTACGCCACAATCGACAAGCACAATTTTGTATTTTCCGCTGCCGTATGTGAGGACCTCTTTCGTGCTAACCTGTGCCGCAAGATTATCTTCATTGGGGTCGGCAAAGCCCACATCCTGACCGGGAAACAAGATTTTCCCCGGCATGCTACCTTTCTCGCGTAAAATCTTGGTGATGGCCCGGGTGTCAACCCCTCCAATGGCAGGTATCTGTTGATCGATGAGCCAGCTGGAAAGGGTGTTCCACGCATTCCAATGGCTGGATTCGAACGAATACTCTGAAATGATCAGTCCGGCAATATGGATATTTTCCGACTCATAATATTTCAGCAATTCAAGTTCCTTTTCCATGGGAGGCACGCCGTAATTTCCTATGAGCGGGTAGGTCAGCACCAGGATCTGGCCGCGGTAGGATGGGTCGGTTAGACTTTCGGGATAGCCCGACATGGCAGTGTTAAAAACCACTTCTCCTGCAATGGCTTTGCGAAATCCAAAGGAATATCCTTCGTGTACTGTGCCATTGGGAAAAACTAAACGGGCATCAAAATTCAGGGGGGATTGGTCTGCAGCTGCAGCAGAGGGGTTTCCGGTCATGGTTTGTGTATTATGGAAAGCAGGTGCTCTCCTGTAAGTAATCCTTTTTACCGGAACACAAAATTACTTCTATCAAACTGTAGTTTAAAATTTTGTTTTGAGAAGTTATGAACAGTCTTCGGGATTACACCAGCCCGGTAGGGACTTTTTGCACTGCACCAGCCCGGTCGGGATTTCAGGCTCACGGCCCGGCTAATTATTAGCAATGCACCGGCCCGGTCGGGACTTTAAGTCCCCGTCCGGGCTAAGAAATAGCACCAGTCTTTTAGTCCGGAGGCGAACTAAGAGACGCCACCGGACGATCGCATCTGATATGTTTAGTACTCCACAATATTATTATCTTTATCCCTAAAAAAACCAAACCCATGTTCAAGTCCATCAACCCCACCAACGGAGAGGTTGTCAATACTTTCCAACCTCACAGCAAAGATGAAGTAAATCACATTATTGGGCAGACGCATTCCGCCTGGCAGCAATGGAAGAAGACCTCTTTTGAAGAGCGCTCAGCGTTGCTGGAAAAAGCATCGCAAGTTCTGCTGGAAAATAAAGACAAATATGCCCGACTAATGGTGCTGGAAATGGGCAAGACCCTGAAGCAGGCCATAGCAGAAGTGGAAAAATGTGCGCTGGTATGCCGTTATTATGCTGAAAACGGACAAGCATTTCTGACCGATGAACAGATTGAAACCGAAGCCACCCGCAGCTTCATCACTTACAATCCATTGGGTGTAGTGCTGGCAGTAATGCCGTGGAACTTTCCCTTCTGGCAGGTGTTTCGCTTTGCCGCGCCGGCACTTATGGCCGGCAATGGTGCTTTGCTGAAACATGCCTCCAATGTGATGGGTTGTGCCATGGCCATTGAAGACGTATTTATCAAAGCCGGCTTTCCGGAAAACATTTTCCGCACGCTTCGAATCTCAGGCAGTGATGTTGCGGATGTGATTGAAAACCCCTTGGTGAAAGCCGTTACCCTTACCGGCAGTGTGGGGGCCGGCAGTGCCGTAGCCAAAAAAGCCGGTGAACTGATTAAAAAAACGGTGCTGGAGCTGGGGGGCAGCGACCCTTACATAATCCTGGAAGACGCTGACCTTGATCAGGCTGTCGAATCCTGTGTTACCAGCCGCCTGCTCAACGCCGGTCAAAGCTGTATTGCGGCCAAGCGATTCATCGTGGTAGAAGAGGTGTATGAAAAGTTTGAACAACTCTACGTGGAAAAAATGAAATCCAAAAAGATGGGAGACCCCTTTGCTGAAGATTCTGATTTGGGACCCCAGGCTCAGGAAAAGCTTAGGGATGAATTGCACGAACAGGTGCAGAAAAGTATCGGGAAGGGTGCAAAATGCCTGCTGGGAGGGTTTGTTCCCGACCGCAAGGGAGCCTGGTATCCTCCCACAGTACTTGCTGATGTAAAGTCCGGAATGCCGGCCTATGATGAGGAATTGTTTGGCCCGGTGGCCGCGCTCATCAAGGCAAAGGACGAATCCGACGCCATCCGTATCGCCAACGACAGCGTATTTGGACTGGGAGCAGCAGTTTTTACAGAAAACAAGGCAAGGGGGGCAGAAATTGCTGCAAAACACATCAACGCCGGATGCTGCTTTGTCAATGACTTTGTAAAATCCGATCCCCGGCTCCCCTTTGGAGGTATTGGCGAAAGTGGCTACGGCAGGGAGCTTTCCTACCTGGGCATCCGCGAGTTTGTGAATGTGAAGGCGGTTTGGGTGAAGTAGAAGTCTGCAAAATCATATGCTAACCATCATGAAAACCATCCCGTCGGCCCATCATGTCAATTCAGTATTATCAGGTATCACCGTCTGACTTGCTTTTGCACCCGGGGGTCTCCGGTACGCGCGAGCAAAATGGGGTCTGTTTTTAGCAGCATGGAAAGCAACCGGTATAGCCGGGGATTGTAGTTGTAAAATGCCTTTGCCTGTTCAAAGAAAACTTCCACAGCCACGGCAAAAAATTCATCCTTGTTGGTGCCGGCATATTCCCGGAAGGGAGACAGGGTGCTTTCTGATCGGCGGATTTTGGAAATTTCCCTGCGCGCCTCCCTGTCAAAGGCCTTCATCACCCTTCGATCGTAAAAATCATATTCAGGATTGTCTACGATATTGATCAGCCTCAGCGCATGTGCCATTTCATGAAACCCAAGATGTATACCATCGGCATGGCAGCGAAATCCTTCCTTAAAATGCTTCCAGGATAAAGCTATCAATCCCCCCAGATTTACTTCACCCTTATGATAATTTTTCGTGATGGTTGAATAGTAATTGTCGGGGTAAATCAGGATCCGCCAGAAATGTTTAAAATAAATGTAGGGATAGCCAAAGGTGAGCTGAATGGCGCTTCCGGCGATAAGAGCTTTCATCTCAGGAGTAATTTCACCAATGCCTCCGCGGGGAATAAACTGCTTCATGTCGATAAACCTTTGCACCCGTTTCTCAAAATGGAGTTTGTTTTTATCGCTCAATGCATTGTAAAAAGGGAAGTTATGGGTAAGGTAAGGCTGATACTTCTTTTCCATCTTTCTGTAAAACAGATACCTTTTGAGGTATTTCTTAACGAAGGACGAATTGATGTAAACCAGAATATAATAAACCAATGCAATACCAAAAAACAGGAAAGTAAGGATTACGATCAGAGGCACGGGGGCTTCGGTTTGCTCCATAGACAGGTTTTTGAGGATAGCGGAAGATAAGCTGGCTGGCTTTGCTTCAGCCCTAATATTTTAATGCGCCAAAGATATGTGATTTTTGTTTATTGATGTTGAAAAAGTATATCTGCGGCCTCCTTCAGGGTGGAACCAAAAGAAATGATTCCTTCCGGGTGACCACCCATGGCGATGATCTTTTGCTGCTGCACCTGCCCGTGGCCAAACAAACGTGCAATCTCTTCTGCCATAGCGGGAGTTCCGTATTCAACGTCTTGTGAGGTGGTAGGTACCTGATGGAGCAGTTTTTCCCACATGGCTTTGCTGTGGATGTGAATAACAGCGTTGCTTTCGGGTGAATGCTCATAGACAGAAGCATGGGAAAGGGATTCGGAAGAAGCCTCCACCGGCCCCTTGCAATACACCGTATTACGGGAAAAGCTATACCTGCTCACCAGGGTGTAATGGTTACTGTCGAGGTTTGAAAGGCCACCTGTGGCCGAACCTGTGATTACAAAAGTTCCGCCGCTGTGCCGCAGGCTGATGTTCCCATAGCCTATACCGTCTTCATACTGCCCTATCCATCCCAGCGAAAAAAGCTTATCACGCATGAGATTTATCTCACGGACAAATTTCTCATCTACCTCAGCCCCCTTATCCCAATGGCAGTTAAACTTTATGTATCCTTCGTTGATCATCGTTTCTGTTTTTCCGGGAAAAGCTTCAATATGGAATCTCTATGGGCATTGCAGATTCCTCTTTCGGTGATAAGGCCGGTAACCAGTCTTGCCGGGGTAATATCGAAGGCATAGTTGGCTGCAGGAGTATTTTCAGGACAGATGCGCACTTTTTTAACCTCATCTTCACACCAGCCTTCCACCAGCTTCACTTCATCCGGGTCTCTCTGCTCAATGGGTATTTCCTTAACTCCATCCTCTGTTTCCCAGTCAATAGTAGAGGATGGAAGGGCTACGTAAAACGGGATAGTGTTATCATTTGCAGCAAGAGCCTTCAGGTAGGTACCCACTTTGTTCGCCACATCGCCGGTGTAGGTAGTACGATCAGAACCCACAATCACCAGATCCACCAAACCCTGCTGCATGAGGTATCCTCCTGCGTTATCGGTGATGAGGGTATGAGGTACGCCATGGTTGCCCAGTTCCCAGCAGGTGAGTGCGGCACCCTGGTTGCGCGGGCGGGTTTCATCAACCCATACATGCACAGCAATACCCTTATCGTGAGCTGCGTAGATGGGGGCAGTGGCAGAGCCGTGATCCACAAATGCCAGCCAACCGGCATTGCAGTGGGTGAGGATGTTGACGGGTTTGCCACCTTTTCTGCGGCTGATATTTTCGATAAGCATCACGCCATGTTCGCCGATTCGGCGGCAATATTCCGCATCGGAATCGGCAATTTCTTTGGCCGTTTGCAACGCAATGGAGATTTTTTCCCTTGCGGAAGTTCCTGTGCTGATGGCTTCCAGTTGTTTGTCAACGGCCCAGGAAAGGTTTACTGCCGTAGGACGGGCTGATGTGAGTTTTACGGCAGCTTCCGTAACATAGATATCGAACGAGCTTGCTTCTGTAGCTTCAATTGCTGCCAGGTACATGCCATAGCCGGCTGTTGCCCCGATCAATCCTGCTCCCCGTACATACATATCCCTGATAGCGGTAAAAACATCCTGAACCGTTGTAAGGTCTTCCACCACAAACAGGTTGGGCAGATGCCGCTGGTCGATGATCCGGATGATGCGCTCATCGGATGGATGGGGCCAGATGGTGCGGTAATGTATTCCGTTTATCTTCATGATAAAACAAAGATAATGTTTTAATTTTCACCCTATCCACTTTCCCGCCACCGGTGCCTGGTAGTTTCTCATCTTAATAGATTATGGACTAACAAGAAAAATGAATAATTTTGGTAAATGACAACATTAGATAAAACTTTCATCGGATTTTTTGCCGATATAAAACGGCAAATCAAAGAGGCGCGTTACCGTGCGCTTCAAGTGGTGAATAAAGAAAAAATCACCCTTTACTGGAATATCGGCAAAACAATTTGCGAACGTCAGCAGCAATATGGCTGGGGAAAAAGTGTGGTGGAGTTGCTGGCTGCAGAATTGCAGAAAGAGTTCGTTGGGATTGACGGGTTTTCGGCGCGCAACTTATGGATAATGAGGGTTTTGTACGAACAATGCCATCAGAGTAAACTAATTCTGCCACCATTGGTGGCAGAAATTCCCTGGACACACAAAGCATGGTCAGATTGACTCCTTCATCAAATCACCCTATCCACTTTCCCACCACCGGTGCCTGGTAGGTCCTCATCTTATTCAGGAGAGCATCAATGTTTTCCGCGGAAAGTACCATATCGCGATTCACCTGTTTCAAAAAGCCGTTACTGACCATGGTGTCAAAGAGGTGAATCAGGGAGTCATAATAGCCGTTGATATTGAACAGCGCAACGGGTTTGAGATGTATCTGAAGTTGTCCCCAGGTTAGCATTTCAAAAAACTCCTCCATGGTGCCGAAGCCACCGGGCAGGGCAATAGCTCCGTCACTAAGCTCATTCATCATGGTTTTGCGCTCCTGGAGATTCGTAACCATATGGAGTTCAGTGAGATTGTCGTGGGCAATTTCCTTTTCTTTCAAAAAGTGGGGTAACACCCCAATGGCTTCACCACCATGCTCCAGAACACCATTGGCCACCTGCCCCATCAGCCCTACTTTGGTGCCTCCGTATACCAGGCCGATTTTCTGCTGGGCCATGGTTTTCCCAAGCAGCCATGCTTGCTCGCTGTATACTTTTTCGTTACCCGAGCTGGAGCCGCAAAAAACTGAAAGTCTATTCATCTGTTCATAATTTGTTTTGGATAAGTCAGATGGAGCTCGCCAACAACATATACATATTGTATGTATTGACTTGTTGCGAAATTATAATCATCCGCGAGTGTGTCAATAGTATAGTCATGGCTCGGTTCATCTGTCAGAGATTTTATTTTTTATGATTATCCGCAATCTTGCCTGTCTTTTGGTTTTTAAACCTCAATTCTATTATTCTCTGCAAATTGCGCTGTCATTTAGTTGGCTTCAATTCCCTGAATATTTTCGCAGCGCATAAATCAATTTAAAGATTTCTGAACACAAAGGTTTTCAGGCCCCTGCCCCTGGGCTTTAACTAATTGAAAAATCAGCATAACCTGGGCTGTAGGCCCTTAACTTTTGTAGAAATTTGTTGTTTAACAAAAAAATGCGCTGCGGTTTAAATTTCATTAAAGAACATATCTTAATGTCAGCGCAACTGACAATTGGTTTTCCAAATAGTCATCCTTCCCGATAAATCGGGATGTTTAAAAGTTAATCATAGATGTTTCATTTTTTTACTCTATTGAGATTATTCGAGAGCTAAAGTATCAAAAAGAATCAATTCTTCACCGACTTTTAGATCTGTAAGCCCTTCAAAATCTTTTTCTCTGAGCACATCCAGCGGTTTCAGCAAGGGTTCGTCAGACAGGTCGAATGTGCCGAAAT
>SLPR01000431.1 GCA_007131895.1 Bacteroidales bacterium
AGAAGCATTTCCAGTTTTTGCGGCGAAACATATTTACCAACAGAAGTTTTCATCAAATCTTTGATACGATCAACCATGATCAGGTTGTTCTGATCATCAAGATATCCTTCATCACCGGTGAAGAACCAGCCGTCTTTGAGCACTTCTGCAGACTCTTTTTCTTTTTTATAATATCCGTAAAAAACTGTTCTGCCTTTAACCAGTATTTCGCTGTTTTCTCCAATTTTAACCTCGATACCCGGCATTACCGTACCACAGGTACCAAAAAAGTACTCATCATCCCTGAAACACGAAACGGTAGCTGTAGTTTCGGTAGCACCATAGCCGTAATTGACAAACAGCCCAACGGCATGGAAAAATTTCAGGGTTGCAGTATTAATGGCAGCTCCTGCACAAGGGAAGAACCTTACATTTCCACCAAAAACAGACCTGACTTTTTTCAACACCAGCAGGTTGGCGATGCGGTACTTAAGCGCGAGCCCAACGGGCAGGCTTTTGTTTCTGCAGCGGTATTGAATTGCCTGCATACCCTGTTTAACAGACCATTTGAATACTTTCTGTTTTGCTTCCGGCCATTTGTTCATCTCGGTATGTATTCCTTCAAAGGTCTTGTCGAAAAACCGGGGAACAGTGCACATTACCGTTGGCTTTACTTTGGGAAGTTCTTCAATGACCTCTTTGGGGTTTTCCAGAAAAACATTTACCGCACCACGAGACAGCAGGTAATGGCTCCACATGCGTTCAAAGACATGACTCAGTGGCAAAAAACAGAGCGATACGTCAGAACTGTTCACCTTTAGCCTTTCATCATGTATACGAAAACAAAACATAAAATTGTCCTGCCTCAACATTACCCCTTTGGGTTCGCCAGTGGTTCCTGATGTGTATATTACGGTGGCCAGATCTGCTGCGTCATATTCAGCTACCCTGTCTTGTAAAGTTGCTTTTATCCCCTGGCTGGCACCCAACTTCATAAAATCATCAAAACCCATGATTCGGGAATCGTCAGAACTGGTGTGGTCGAAAGACACAATCTTTTCAAGGGTATTACTTCCATCGAGCAGTTCAAGGGCTGTGGTAAGTTGCTCTTCACTTCCTGCAAACATTACCTTCATGCTGGTTTCTTTCACGATATAGCGCAACTGGTCAAGGGAGGAGGTAGCATAAAACGGAACCACCACGGCACCCCGTGCCATGATAGCCAAATCTGCCATGAGCCACTGAGGTTTGTTCTGGCTGAAGATTCCAACCATTTCATCCTTTTCTACACCCAATGCATGCAGCGATGACAAAAAGGATTCCACTTTAGCATGTAGCTCCAGCCAGTTAATTGATTCATATTGGTTTCCGGCTCCCCGAAAACGAAACACTTCCTTGGTTCTGTATTTATCTACACGATTGATAAAGAGAGGGATGATGTGTGATTCCATAATTATATTTCAAAAAATTTAACTTAAACAATTATTAATCAAATGTATAAGTTTTTTTTTGAAATAAAGCCATCGAAACAAAATAAAAGTGTCGGGAGCAACATTTGTCTATGGGATAAATAGTTTTTTGAATGAGCCAAAGGCAAAAATAACTGCATATCAGGAATAAACCGTCAAAGTGATTTTTCTTCCTCCTCCCCGGTTGCGAAACTCACAGAGAAAAATCCCCTGCCATGTACCCAGTTTCAGCCTGCCATTGGCAATGGGAATGGTAAGAGACACTCCTGTAAGGGCCGATTTTACGTGGGCGGGCATATCGTCTGAGCCCTCCATGGTATGCTCCAGGAAAGGGAGGTTTTCGGGTACAAGTTCATTAAAAATGCTTTCCATATCTACCATTACTGAAGGGTCAGCATTCTCATTGATCATCAGCCCGGCAGAAGTATGATGAACAAAAACGTTCAGCAATCCTGCCTGCGGCAAATCGGTCAGGGCATCACTGATATGTCTTGTGATTGCATGGTAGCCCCTGGAAAAAGGAGGCAATTGTATCTCTTTTTGAAAAATCATGGCAATTGAGTTTTATGTTTTCTTAAAAATAAAATCCGACTACTCCTGCAGCCATTGGAACCAAACCTGCTGATCAACAATGGGAATGTTGTTTTGCCTGCACACCTGCATGGTGTGGCCGGTCCCTCCCGCGAGGGGGTTAAGAAGATCGTCGTAGAAAATGCCAAAGGTGGCTGGTTGCACTCCTTCGGCACCAATGGCTTTTACTGTATCGCGAATGATATAGGCTGCCTTGATGGCGTAGGAATTGCGATTGCCTCCCACATATTGATCAATTAGATTTTCGGTCTTTTTATTGCTTTTGGACTGGTAAACCACATCGGCTTCAGCGGCCAGATCGATTTCATCCAATGCCACAGTGTCATAAGCCAGGTTGGTTTTGCGCCGGTGCCCGCTGTAGGGTGTAATTACCTGCAAACGCCGGTTGTCAATGCCTGCCACTCCCTCGCTGAAAAACTGATCGGAACCGTCGGCATTGCCACTGCGGAAAAGCATATGTTTGGATTTGAAGGCAAGCAGATTGCCCAGCTTCACCAGCTTTTCACGATCTTCTTCCCGTACAATCCGTTTGCCTTCCAGCAAAATTATGGAACCGGGCTTGTCGTATTGTTGCAAAAATTCATTTAGTGTCATAACCTTCAATTTTTGGAGAGGGATAATCGTTGGATTTAAAAATCTAATTTACAAAAAATCATCAGGATTATTTAGCCAAAAGGGCTATTGTTATGTCTGGATTTTTTTTCCATTGTTGTCAGTTTTTACAATCAACCCTGGGAATTAATTGCGCTGTCCTCAAATGCCTTTCACTTTTCAAGGCTTATGCACAGCGCTTTTTTTTTCTGCACTCTTTAAACCGTCGGCTAAAGCACGACGGCAATAGATAGTTTAAAGCACGACGGCAATAGATAGCTTCTTTTTATATCCATTTTTTACTTAGTCTACACGTAAGGTGCTGTAGCCCTGGCCTCCCTTTTCCAACTTTATCTGCGTGGTAATGCGTTCCTGCATGGCCTCCACGTGAGAGATTACCCCGATAGTTTTACTGGTTTCGTACTGAAGTTTCTCCAGCGTATCCATGGTTTGATCGAGGGTAAGTTTATCAAGTGAGCCAAAACCTTCATCTATGAACAGACTTTTGATTTCGACTTTGTGGGCCGCCAAATCGGACAGAGCCAGCGCCAGCGACAAGCTGACCAGGAAACTCTCACCCCCGGAAAGCGATTTAACCGAGCGTCGCAGATCGCCCATGTGGGTATCCACCACGGCAAGGCTGTCATCTTCTCCCTCATCGGGAATGGAGAGCAAATAGCGGTCGTTGAGCATCTGCAGCCTTTTGTTCGCTCCCTGCACCAGTTGCTGCAATGTCAGCTCCTGGGCAAAGGTGCTGAATCGTTTTCCTTCGGCATCGCCGATGTATTTGTTGAGCAGCACCCATTTCTCGTTCTGCTTTTTCTGCTTTGCAATTTGTTCGTACAAAAGCTCAAGTTCCTGCAGTGTTTTGACCTGAAAGTTTTTCTGACCTACCAGTCCATCTCTATCGGCAGAAACTTTTTGCTGCTGCTCTTCAACAGCTTTTCGTTTCAGAACAATCTCCTCTGTGGTTTCTTCCACATCCTTATCCAAAAGAATCTGCCTGTTTTCACGGTGTACTTTCAGTGCTGAAAGGGTGCGATCTTTCTCTTTGTTACATTCATCCTTTTCTGCTTGCAGAGCTTTGTATTCAGCATCTTCCAGCAAATCGTCCATAGCCTGAAGGGGTGAGTCATAACCCGGCAAATCCTGAAGAAGCTGTTGATGAAGAGAAACATAAGCCTCACGGTTTTCCTGGTTTTTCTTTACCTGTGACTGTTTTTGCTCTGCATATTTCTTCTGCCGGGTACTATTCCCGGTGAGTCTTTCCTGAAATTTGCGGGTAACATCCAGAATATCACTGCCGCTGAAAATGCTTTTCAGCTCGTCGTTAACCTTTACTGCAGCGTCATAATATTCAACCCATTGCTGCACCTTCACGGCCAGGGACTTCAGCCGGTTTTCCTTTTCCGAGAGGGATGCATATCGCTCCACCTGAGCTGCCCGTTCTTTGACCTGTCCGAGGGTTGTGTCCGGTTTTTCCTGCTGGTATTCAGCAGGTAAAGTATTCAGGATGGCATCCGCTTTTTCCTGTCCCGTTTTCACTTCACCTCCCAAATCATTGAGGTCTTTGTTAACTTTTTCCAGCTGGGCGGTTTTATATTTCAGGGCAGATTCCAGGGAGTTGATCTCTTTTTTCAGGGCTTCGTTGGTGTTGTGGGCTTCTTTGATTTTGGTTTCCAGCTCATCATCAGCAACAGGAGCGTCCTCACTGTAAGGGTGTTCCGTCGCACCACACAGGGGGCATGGCTCACCATCCTGCAGTTTCTGCCGGTGTTGCTCCAGGCTGGCAGACAAATCACGGATGGTCTTGTCTTTTTCCAAACCCTTAAAAATCAACTCCTGCTGTTTCTGGTTTGCCCGCGTTTTTTCCAGCGAGGCAGGAATAGGTTCGGTTTCTTCGGCAAGCTGCTTTTGCTCCTGCCACAGCTTCTGCAACCTGCTATTCTGACTCTCCAGCATTACTGACACAGAGATGAGCGATTGCAGTTTTTCTGCAGCATCCTTTAACACCCTCAGCTTTTCTACGGGATTTTCCCGGGTTTGCGGGTCAAGAATTTCCTTCAGGCTGTCCAGTTCCTGCCCCTGGACATCCATTATTTTTTTCAGCTCTGCAGCAGCTTTGGAAGGATGGGTATTGTTCAGGGAAACAGAAAGTTCTTTTGCATCAGCAGTAACCGCTGAACGCACGTTATTACTCAGGGATGCGGCTTCGCTGAGCCGACCTTTTAAATCCAGCACCCTTGCTTCGAAGGTTTTCAATGCTTCATCCACGGGGGCTTCACTTCCAGTGAGCAGAACCACTTCCCTGCGGATGGCAGCATCCTCTGTTTCACACTCCTGCAGCCGGGCCTGTAAATCCTGTAGCTCCGCCTCTTCCTTTTTCAGTGTTTTGGCCAGCTGGTTCCACTCCCACAGCTGCTTTTGGTAAGGAAGAAGTTTTTCGTGTTGCTCCATACGCTGCCCGTTTTTGCTGAGAAAATCTTTCAGATTCTCTTCCAGGCGAGCCACTTTTTGTTCATGACCTGCAACCGTGCGGTTGAGGGTCGCAATTTCCAGTTTGATTTTTTCCTGACCCCTGTATATTTCTATCTGACCATTCTGTTCACGCAGTTGACTGTCATACAGCGCTATCGATTCAAGAAGCTCGTTGTATGCTTCTTCGCCCATAAGCTGTTCTTTTCGGTGGTTTTCCTGCGACTGCAGGTTCTCCAGTTCCTGCCCGTGCAGCCTGTTTTTGCGGAATGCTGCCTTGCCCAGCTCACGGTATATCCATGTGCCGGTTACCTTTTCCAGCAATCGCCCCCTCTCATCCCCTTTGGCTTTGAGGAAAGCAGCAAAATCGCCCTGGGCCAGCAAAATGGCTTTCACAAACTGGTCAAAATTCAGCCCGATAAGAGACTCATTCCTGCCAATTACATCAGACTTTTTCAGCGGCAACAGTTCACCTGCTTCATTGGCCAGCTGCATCTCATGATCGCGCAGTTTTCCGTTGCGATTGGTAGAAATACTCCATTGTGAAATATAAATCCCGTCGTTGCAGCTGTAGGTAACTTCTGCAAAGGCATCAGGCATATTGCGTGTAAGGATGAGCCCCGATTTCTCAATAAACCCTTTGGTTACCGCATCCGTCACCCTGGGAATACGGCAATACAAAGCCAGGGTGATGACATCCAGGATGGTGGTTTTGCCGCTGCCTGTGGGGCCGGTAATGGCAAACAACCCTGCCGTGGAAAGGGGGGCCTGTGTAAAATCAATGGAATGTTCTCCCTTGAGAGAGTTGATGTTTTTGAATCGTATATTGAGTATGTTCATGTTTTTTCCCGGTTAAATCATTCAATGCAGTTTTGTTTGCTATTCCTCTTCCCTGGTTTGATCTACCTCGTCCAGAATTTCCCTGAAAGCATCCAGAAGCATATCCCGGGTTGGGTCAGGCAACTCTTCCTTGTCCAGCCTTTTTACAAAAACATCTTCGGCCTTCATTTCGGAAATGCGTTGAGATTCATCATAAAGCGAAGCAGTGCCCAATGCCCCGTTGGCAAACCGGATGCGGTATTTGAGAATGGTTGCATTTTCGTGTTTGAAATCTTCGATGACTGTTTCCAAATCCATTAATTTGGTAGGATCATGTTTTTCTTCCAAAGCAATGAGTTCAATTAAATCTGTAAGTCTTCTCCCCTCAGACGAATAGGTACGCAGTTTTTGACGAATCTCTTCCACCGTGCCCTCAATGCGCACCAGCTTGCGGTTTAGTGGCACCGGAATGCTTTCAAAGCTGAGGGATTGCTGGTCTGTGGTAATAAGCATCACCCGGTTGGCATTGCCCGATTCACTAAAGGAGAGCTGCACGGGGGACCCGCTGTATATAAATTTTTCACCGGGCTCCTGAGGTTTGTGAAGATGGCCCAGGGCATAATAGGAGAAATAATCGGGCAGGTTCTTCACTTCCAGTCCGGCAAGATTTCCCACCTGGATCTCCCGTTCGCTTTCCGACACAAACCCGCCTTGCACATACAGGTGTCCCATGGCCAGGGCCGGCACACCGGGGAAGTGTATTTTGCACTGTTCAGCGGTTTGCTGAAATACCTTAACGATTCCTTTTCGGATGGCCTCGGTGCGCTCTTCATAGTTCTCATCCTGGTTATACCGTCTCAGGTCAGCATCGCGAAGAAAAGGCACACAAGCCACAACCACTTCTGTTTCTCCTGCCTTGTTTTTCACCGGGACAAGCATGCTGCTGTAATCATCGGGCAGGCTTCCTGTGACATAAATATCAAGGTGCTTTAACAATTCCCGGGGTGCTTCCAGCACAGAGGGTGAATCGTGGTTACCCCCGGCAATAATTACCTTGCATTTCAATATCATTAGCTCGCGCAGCAATTCAAAATAGATGCGCCGGGATTCGCTGGAGGGGTTGGCCACATCAAATACATCGCCCGAAACCAGCAGTACATTTACCTGGTTTTGGCGGATATACTCCACCAGCCATTGAAAGAACAGGTTTTGTTCTTCATAAAGCTCAGCCTGGTAGAGGCGTTTGCCAATATGAAGGTCGGAGGTGTGAAGGATTTTAAGCATATTTGTTGAAGTTGAAATTTGTTTGGTATTCTATGTTTGTTTGCCTGCCAGATTTTTTACGGATGCTGTCGGCAAAATCAGTTTTATAAAGCAAAGATAGCACTCCCTGGTGTCAAAAGATGTCGCAGAACAGAAAAATTCGGCTTTTCCTGCATAAAAAAAACCCGTCAGCCTTGTCAATGGCTGACGGGTTGTAAGCTGGTTAAATTTGGGTTGTTTTGACAGAGGCAAAAATTCCTGTCGATGATTACTCTATATTTTTAATAATGATTGCCGTACCCATTCCACCTCCTACACATAGGGAAGCCAGCCCCAGTTCTTTTCCTGCGGCTTTGAGGGCATGAACCAGGGTAACCACGATACGGTTGCCCGAAGCGCCAATGGGATGTCCCAGGGCGATGGCACCACCGTTCACGTTGCAACGGTCGAGTATCGATTGTTCTTCTACGCCATGCTGCAGCGCAAGTTCTTTTACCACACCCAGCGACTGGGCAGCGAAAGCTTCGTTGAGTTCGAGCAGCTCCATGTCATTGAGGGTCATGTTGGCTTTGGTAAGTACTTTGGCAATGGCCGGAACGGGACCCAATCCCATATATGCAGGATCTACACCCGCTTGTGCATGGGCTACGATTTCGGCAAGGGGGGTCAGGTTGAGTTCTTTTACAGCCTTTTCGGAGGCAAGCATCACAAAAGAGGCACCGTCGTTGATTCCTGAAGCATTGCCGGCAGTAACGGTACCTTCTTTTTTGAAAGCCGCACGCAGGGTACCCAGTTTATCACGATTGGTGGCACGGTTGGGGTATTCGTCTTGTTTGAAAACTACGGTCTCCTTGCGGGTCACAATCTCCACCGGTACTATCTCGGCATCAAAAGCGCCGGCATCAGATGCGTGGATGGCTTTCTGCTGTGAACCCCAGGCGAAATCATCCTGCTGCTCACGGGTAATGCTGAATTTTTCTGCAATGTTTTCTGCGGTAATTCCCATGTGGTATCCCTGGAAGGCATCGGTAAGCCCGTCAAAAATCATATGGTCCACAGCGGAAATATTCCCCATTTTCACACCATTTCTCAGGTTGCCTCCGGGCATTACAAAACCTGCGGTTGACATGGATTCGGTACCTCCGGCAATGACCACGGAAGCATCACCGGCCATGATATCGGCGTAGCCATTCATGATGGCTTTCATGCCCGAGCCACATACCATGTTGATGGCATAGGCAGGCACTTCCTGCGGAATACCGGCCTTGATGGCACACTGGCGGGCAATCCCCTGTCCCTGTCCGGCTGAAAGGATGTTTCCGGCAATAACGCTGTCTACCTCAGAAGGCTCTAGTCCTGTATCTTTAATTAACTGTCTTATTACTTTGGCGCCCAGTTCAGCAGGGTGAAATCCTGACAATGAGCCCATAAATTTACCTATGGCGGTTCTTTTGGCCGCTACGATGTATACTTTCATTTGGGTTGATGTTTGTTTTGTTGGGTTATTGGGTTATTCAGAATTAAG
>SLPR01000035.1 GCA_007131895.1 Bacteroidales bacterium
TTACCGACGAAAACAATTGTTCTGCATCAGACTCCCTGTGGGTGTTTTCACACGATCTGCAAATCAGTACCTTCATTGCCCCCGTGGATACCTGCATTTTTGAACAGGAACAACCCATAGAAATCCTGCTGGAGAATACCGGCCCGGGACTGCTGGCCACAGGAGCAGAAATTGAATTGATACTTTTTTATCAACAAGCTTTTCTGGTGGAAGAAACCCTCACCCTTGAGCAGGATTTATTGCCCGGAGAGGGGCTCCATCATGTTTTTTCTGTTTTCCCTGATATGTCGCCGCTTGGGGTTTATGAACTCAAGGCCAGGCATACCTACCCCGATGGCAACCCCGTCAATGACCAGCTGACCGTGGAAGTGGAGTCCATCGGATACCCCATTACAAATATGGTGTCGGAGGTTATTACTCCCGATCCTCATACGGTATCGATAGATGCAGGCGAAGGCTTTCATACCTATCTCTGGACCACGGGCAGTGAGGGTCGTTTTCTTTTTCCTGAAGAATTTGGGGACTACGGGGTTACCGTGGGAAATATTCTGGGCTGTGAAACTTCTGCTTCCGTTTCCATCATTCCCCAATACCTGGATCTGGAACTGGCCGATGTGCTTGCACCGCAGGTGATTTGTGCCGAAACGGGCGAGGTGGAAGTAGTGGTGGAATTTCTGAACCACAGCAATGTAACCCTGGATGCAGGTACCAGCTTTTCTGCTTCTTATCATTTCAGAGACAATGACTGGGTGGAGGAAGAAGTGATGCTGGAAACGGGACTTGCTCCGGGCGAATCCTATGTGTATGCTTTTACTACTCTGATTAACAATATCGGTTCCGATACCTGGCAGCTGGCAACAGCTTTGGATTTTATGGGAGACGAAGATAATACCAACGACCTGATGCAAATTTCAAGAGGGGTTTACGACTTGCCCGTGCCGTTGTACTTCAACGAAATTTATACCCTGCAGGCTGATACGCTTTTGCTGGATGCAGGCGAATTTGAAGATTATGAGTGGAACGATGGATCCACAGAACAGATTTTCCCTGTTGCCAACCTTTCCAGTGATAAATATACCGTGACCGTGACCGACTTCAATGGTTGCTCCGGAAGGGCTTCAGTGCTTGTATGGGCTTATGACCTTAATGTGGAAGCATTGCTTCATCCTTTAAGCGACTGTACCATGGGTTCAGCAGAAATTGTTTCTCTCAGGGTCAAAAACTCCGGACACGATGTGTTTGAAGATGGAGAAATATTTCCTTTGTCTTTATACCTTGATGAGACCTGGGTGGCCACCGAAGATTTTGTTTTGCAGGATGATCTGCTTCCCGGGGCTTCCATAGATTTTGATTTTAATACCACCCTTGATCTTTCTGAGATGGGTGTTTACCAGATTCGCATTTCTCATACACTGGCAGATGCGGATGAAGAGAACAATATATTGGAGCAAACGGTGGAAACCTTTGGCAATCCCGTTATTCCTTTAGTGAATGAAATATACACCACCCGTGCCGACACGCTGGTGTTTGATGCCGGCGAAGAGTTTGTTGCATGGCTGTGGCAGGATGGTTCTCAGGAACAGTTTTTTACACCTGATGTGATGGAGTCAGCCGAATATGCGGTGACTGTGGAAGATAGTAATGGATGTTTTTCCACCCACAGCATCTTTTTACATGCCTGGGATTTGTCAGTAAGTGAGCTCGTTTCACCCGCTAATCATTGCGAACTGCCCGGAGAGCCCGACGATATTACCATCAGGATTGAGAATACAGGTCATGATAACTTTCTTGCTTCCACAACTATACCCCTTACAGTGAAGCAAGGTGGAGATACCCATACCGAAACCCTTGTGCTGGAAGAAGTTCTTCACCCGGGAGAATCAATTCTGCACACTTTTACTGTTCAGTTCTTCACAGAAGAATATGGTGCTTACCCTTTTGAGATTTCGCATGGGTATTTTGATGCCCAACCCGCCAACAACACACTGGTGAAAACTGTGTATATTACGGAAGAGCTGATGGTTTCCCTGGGTGACGATATTTATTCGCTTCAGGCCGATACGCTGGCCATTGACGGGGGCGGAGAGTATGTTGCCTGGATTTGGCAGGATGGATTTGAGGGGCAGTTTTACATTCCTGATCAACTGGAGTCGGGTACCTATTCGGTTACCGTAACTGATATCTACGGTTGTGTAGGCACTGCATCGGTCAACGTGTTCGCTTTTGATTATGCCATTGAAGAGCTGTTGTCTCCCTTGAGCAATTGCACCTTGTCGGGCGAAGAACATGTTGTGTTCCGGCTGGCCAACAGGGGACATGATGTTATGGATGCCGGGCAGGTTTTGTCTTTTGCTTTTGAGGTGGAAGAACTGGCTTCTTTCCAGGAGGATTTCTCTCTTGATGAAGATTTGCTTCCCAACCAGACCCTGATACTTACCACCGAAAATAGTTTTAATTTTTCTGCTGCCGGATTGTATTCACTCACTATTGAGTTACTGCTCACGGATGTGGTAGTCAGTAATAATATCCTGACAGAAAATGTGCATGTTCCGGGATTACCTTTGGTGAATCTGGGAGAAGACCTCCTTACTACCCGCGCAGATACCCTGGTGCTGGATGCAGGAGGAGGATTTAGCGCTTATTTATGGCAGGATGGTCACACCGAACAGTTTTATACACCGCAGGTAATGCATTCTGCATCTTACTCGGTTACGGTTACAGATCAATACAATTGCACTGCATCAGATTCCATTACCCTGTATGCACACGATTTGGCCATCACGGCCCTTTCCAGCCAGCAGGAGTATTGTGGTCTGCCGCAGGGACCCCAGGTTATTACAGTAAAACTTACCAATACCGGTCATGACATGATTGTTGGTGGCCAGGAAATTTCTCTGACCCTGTTGCTCGGGGAAGAAACGTTGGAAGAGCAGATAATTCTCGGGTCTGCGATGGCACCCGGAGATACGCTCTTCCATCTTTTTGATAAAAAATTTGAGCCCGTTGAAATCGGGTCTACACAACTGGAAATCTGGCATGACTTTGCCGATGCCCTTTCTGCCAATGATACACTGGCAGCAGTGTTGATAGTTCACGAACCCCCCGTTGCCGATCTGGGCCCGGATATCTATACCCTCCAGGCAGACACCCTGGTGCTGGATTCGGGAGGAGCTTTTGTTTCTTACCTGTGGAATGATGGTTCTGTAGAGCAGTTTTTTACACCGTCTGTTCTGCATTCAGCTGTTTATTCGGTAGTGGTCACGGATGAAAACAACTGCACGGCCGAAAGTTCGGTGCAGGTGATTGCCAATGATATTGCCGTTGCTTCCCTTGTTGATCCGGGTACGCTGATTTGCGGACTACCGCAGGAACCTCTGCCGGTTTCTGTATTGCTTGTCAATAAAGGTCACGATATACTGGCTGCCGGAACCACTATTCCGGTCGGACTGGAGTTGCAATCGGTGGAATACCCGGAAGATGTGCTCTTGTTGCAGGATTTTGCTCCGGGCGACTCTCTGGTGCATTTCTTTGAGCAAACATTTGAACCAGATGCTTTCGGGCAGTGTGTCTTTCTTTTATGGCATGGTTTGGAAGATGTGGATCCGGGCAACAATAATCTGTCTGTTACAATAAGTGTGCATCCGGCTGTTTTGCCCGATCTGGGCCCGGATATTTATACCCTGAGCCCCGATAGCCTGCTGCTGGATGCCGGTGAAGGATATCACACCTACCTCTGGCAGGATGGTTCTCAGGGAAGGTTCTTTACACCCACGGCAATGTATTCGGCCGACTACAGTGTGGTTGTCACTTCCCAGGCAGGATGCCAGGGGACAGATGCCGTCAGGGTGAATGCTTTTGATTTTTTTGTGGAACAACTCATCGCTCCCGCCAGTAATTGTGCACTCACTGATGCAGAAAATCTGGTGTTCTCTGTGCTCAATAACAGCCAGGATACCATTGTTGCCGGCACAGAGCTGCCCTTTAATTTGAGGAAAAACAACGACCCATGGATGGAGGAATTGCATGCCTTAAACCAGCAGCTTTTGCCGGGTGAATCCCTGCAAATTACTTCCCATAATACATTTGATTTTTCTTCTATCGCTGAGTATAGTGTAGCGATAGTCTACAGCGGCACCGACGCCAACCCTGCCAACGATTTGTTGGAAGCGGACTTTCAGGTAACAGGATTGCCCTTTGTATTTCTGGGTGAAGATATCATTACATCCCAACCTGATACCATTGTACTGGATGCCGGAGCAGGTTTCGCCTCCTACAATTGGCAGGATGGTGCTTCCGGTTCGCAATTCTATGAGGTGCAGAGTTTTGGATTGCACTGGGTAGAGGTGGTTGACCAATGGGGTTGCATGGCCTCTGATACTATAGAGGTTATACTGAATACACTGGCAAACGGCCAAATAAAAAATAGCATATTGAAGGTGTTTCCCAATCCTGCAGATGACTATCTTTACCTCCGCATGGATTTGCCGGGAGAGAAAGTAACCCTGGGCATAACAGACTTATCAGGAAAACAAATTGAATTTCGAGATTATGAATGGGTCAGGGGAGAAGATTTCCGGTTGCCGGTGAATTCTCTTCCTTCGGGCATGTATTTTCTGACCGTAATGGTTTATGGTCAGCGGGAGGTAATACGATTTATCAAAAAATAAACAGAAACGATTGTTAAAATAATAATAGAAGAATGATTGGAAAATTACACACAACAAAGCATACCTGTTATCCAGTGAACTGGCCGGCAAAAGGCTTGTGTGTACTTTTCAGGCTTATCTCCATCATGGTCTTTGGGTTTTTTGTTTTGAATGCAGGAAGTGCCATGGCCGATGAGCCAAGCTATGGACATTGCACCAACAGTCAGATTATCATTGATCTTACCGGCGATTTGGATGGAGTATGGTCCAATGCGGGAGAACCGGGTCTGGTTCCCGACGGAAGCTGCTGTGATGTAGGAAATAATTACCGCTGTATGGAAGTGGTTATTTTTCTGCATGAAGATGCGTATGCCTTTGAAGTTGTTTATGAGGGTGCTTCCGGTAACTTCTATTACCTTATAGATTGCGAAAACTTAATTGGATTGGGTAAAGACGATGTAATAAAATATTGTATCTCCGAACCACAGGAGTATTATGTAATTACCTTTTGCCGGACCGGAAATCCTACCTATAATTTTACCGTTACCTCTCTGTCTTCCGGAAATGAAGATGTTCAACTGGCCCCTTTTGCCGATGTATGCATTGACAATACGCCTTTTGAGCTCACCGGAGGCATGCCTGCAGGGGGAAGCTATTATATCAACGACAGTGATGATTCTTATTCTCATTTTGATCCTGCTGCCTGGGGTGAGGGAGAACATACCATTACCTATTTCTACTTCGATGAAGATTCAGGTTGTATGGGTGTAGATGAACAGACCCTTACCGTTTACCCTCTGCCCGAACTGGACTGCATGGATGTAGCGGTTTGCCAGAATGAACCCGAATTAAATCTATCGGATGTGACCGGGCTTTCTGCCGATGGGCTCTTCTATTTTGACGGTTCAGTAGTAAGCACATTCAACCCGGAGGATCATGTTCCGGGGGATTACCTCTTTACGTATGTTTATACAGATCCGGTTACAGGTTGCAGCAATAGTTGCGATTTTATCATTATCATCACCCCGCTGCCTGCGGTGGAGGATGTGCAGGTGGTTTTGTGCGATGATGGGAATGGGGTATCTGTTAATCTTAACGATTATACGGATTTGATTTTCACCGGTGGGGATGTTGCTTTTGGGTTTTACTTTGATGAAAACCTTACCAATCCTGTGGATAACACTGCAGATTTTGCAGTAATTGATGGCGATGCAGTATATGTGGAGGTAACAGACAATCAGACAGGATGCAGCGTGGTTGTACAGCTCCAGTTTGAAGTTATTCTATTCGTAGCCGGTGATTTTACTGTAGTAGCGTGTGATGAGTCAGCTGACCAGTTGCAGGTAATTTACAATGTGGATTTGAACGATTATAATGGAAATATTTTTCCTCACCAGCCTGGAATAACCTGGACCTGGTTTGAAGATGCGGGTTTGGTAAATCCTGTCGCAGGGGTGTTGCCCGAGGCAGGGCACGGGGATATTTTTTATGTGCTGGTGGAAAGTGCCCATTGCAGCGACATTGCTGAACTAACCTTTCAGATTGATCCTTTGCCGGAAATATCCTGTGCTGATACTGAATTTTGTATTGACGCTGATCCTGTTGATCTTTCCGCAATGATAACTACATCATATGCATCTTCTTTTACGGGAACCGGCGTCTTCGATGACCACTGGTTTGATCCTGCTCTTGCCGGAGCCGGTAATCATGAGGTTATGGTGAAAGTTACCGATCCCGTAACCGGATGTGAGAATGAATGCATCATTACCATAACCGTTCATTCACTTCCGGTTGCTAATGATATCACTGTCCTGATTTGCGATCAAACGGGGGTCGGAACGGCCTCAGGTGTGGATTTAACAGTTTATCAGAATGCCATCAACAACCAGGACGGAATGTCTTTTTATTTCTATTTTCCTGATTTGAATAATCCGGTACCAGACCCGACTAATGTGGTTATTGAAGACAATGATATTTATCTTGTACTGGTTGAAAACGATATAACCGGCTGCCAGAACACGGCTACCATAACATTTGAGGTGGAAATCATCGATCTGGATCCTGTAATCTTGTTCTTTTGTAATGAATCCGGTGACGCATCAGAACTGGAGATTTATAATGTGGATGTAACAGATTTCAATTACCAAATTTACCCAGGGGCAGGAGTTAGTTATGAGTGGTTTGAGGATGCTGCTTTAACATATCCTTTAGATCCCTTGCAGGATATTATTAACGATGGCTATGAATTTTATCTGGTGGTTTCTGATGGAGATTGCGCCTCCACAGTTCCAGTAACCTTTACAATAAAACCATTGCCTGTTATAACTTTTGATGATGCCACGCTTGTGTTTTGTATTGATGTAGATCCTTACGATCTTACCGAAAATGTTTCCCTTCCTGCAACTCCGGAAGATGGAACTTTTTCAGGAGCAGAAGTGTCGGGAACGACATTCAACCCTGAAGCGGCCGGGTCGGGCGATCATGCCATCACCTTCTCCTGGACTGATTCTGTGACTGGTTGTACCCACTCAGAAACGTTTATTATTACCGTGCATCCATTGCCGGTGGTTAATGATCTCGATCTGTCATTCTGTGATTACGGAGATGGGGTATTTCTTGATCTTACGGGATTTGAAGGAAGTGTATGCGCTGAAAGCAACCTGACATTTGCATGGTTTGCCGATCAGGATCTCACAACCCCGCTGGCAGACCCTTCCGACACTGAAGTGACCGATGGTATGACGGTTTACGTGCTTGTGGAAAATGAACTTGAACCTTTCTGTACCGAGGTGGCCACAATAAGTTTTGAAGTTCATTCTTTTGTGCTCACTGATATTACAGATGCTTTTTGTGATGAATCAGGTAGTAGTTCTCTGGAGGTGTATCAGCTGGATTTGTATTCCTATAACAACGACATTATCAGCCCGGCAGATGGATTGACTTTTGCCTGGTACCTGAATGCCGATCTTACCGGATATATTGTTGAAGGAGTTGAGGTTACTGCATCCCATGGGCAGGTTTTTCACGTGGAGGTAACCGATGGTTTTTGTACCCATACAGCAACCCTTGAAGTAACTGTAAATCCCCTACCAGAGCTTGTGATTCAGGGTGATCCCATTGTGGAATGTCAGAATGATGGTATATTTGATCTGGCCGGTGAAGAATATGTTCATCCTGCAGGTGGCGTCTATTCAGGCCCCGGTGTGGTGGGCGGAATATTTGATGCACATGTGGCCGGACATGGCATACATGAAATAACTTACCACTTTGTGGATATGCATGGTTGTGAAAACCAGATTGCATTTATCGTATCCGTACTGCCCATAGAACCTGCTTCATGCCCGGAGTCAACAGAGATTTGTCTGGATGCAACACCTTTACTGCTGGAAGGCGGTTTACCTGCTGGTGGCAGTTATCATGGCGCCGGGGTTGAGCAGGCAGGCGATGATTACTATTTTAATCCGGCTGATGCAGGCGCCGGAAATCATACCCTTACCTATATTATAGAGGAGGAAGGTTGTGAAGATGAATGCACCTTTGTTATTACTGTCAATGCATTGCCTGTTGTTGTGTGCCCTGCTCCGGAGAGTTTCTGCCAGGGCAGCGGGATGGTCTTGCTTCCGGGAGGTTCACCTGCAGGAGGAGTCTATACTTCTGACTTTTTGTATGAAGTAAACGGGGAGTGGTTTTTCAATGCCGATACCCTCCCCGGAACCTACACAGTGGAATATCTGTGGACCGACCCGGTAACAGGCTGCGATAATTTATGCACACAGGAACTTACAGTGCATCCCCTTCCCGAGCCACAATGGCCCAATCCTCAGGCTTACTGCCCCAATACAGGGTGGGTTGAACTGACAGGGGCTCTGCCTTTGGGAGGAGTCTATCACGGCACTTTTGTGGATGGCGGTTTGTTTGATACCGGTGCAACCGGTGCCGGCAACCATACTGTTTTTTATACCTATACCGATGAAAACCATTGCAGTGCCGGAGTGGAGGCTGAAATTACTATTTTTGATGCCCCGGTAGCGGATGCAGGAGACCCCATCAA
>SLPR01000239.1 GCA_007131895.1 Bacteroidales bacterium
AGTAAGTGACTACATTACCATCTTCATCTCTGATGTCAATTTCAGCTTTTACCGGATGAATATCATCAGGGCAAATAACAACATCATCGTTATCTGATTTGAGTTCATTGGAATCCAGATGAGTAATACCAAATACCACATCCTGTTTTACCTGGTCTTTTTCTATGTCTTTTTCGCAGCTGAAAAGAAAACCTGCAATCATGATAAATCCTAATATTCTTAAAGTTTTCATCTTTTTGAAAATTTGGTTTGTAATATTTTTTTTTGAATCATTCATTTATAATACTTTGTGTGTTTGTTTCACACTGTGAGACATGACCTGCGCGGGTCAGGCGGCTATTTATCATTGTTATGGGCAAACGATTTTGTGTCATTGCCTATTTCGGTTTCCTCCGGCAGGTTTAAAGCAGCCAGGTGCACAATTTTGGGCAGTTGTTTTTCATGTTCTGTAATTTGATTTATAGTTTTTTGGATGTTGAGTTATATTGTTTATTATAATATAGTTACCATTCAAGTAAAAGGTCGGGCGGTAAGTAGTGGCAGTTACCCAGCACAAAGTCAAGTACTCCATCGGTAATGATCTGTTCATTGTTTTCTTCATTAATAAGGGGCCCCTTGTCGGTTGAAGTGAAGGTGTAGAAGAGTTCAAATGAGAAGTTACCCTCGTCGTCGGGTACAAGGATGTAAAGTTTAAAAGTGAACTGCTGGCCCGTTTCACCCAGTTTTACCGGGTATTTTGCGCATACGGGATTGTTGGTACCTGCCAGAAAACCATCATCATTGAGGGTTTGCTCTTCAATGGGCCTGGGGTTTCTTTCGGCGTCCAGTTCTATATTTGAGAAAGGAGAGTAAGGAACCTCAACACCATCTTTGTAAACATCAATCCTGAAGATGGCAGGTATATCCATTTGCAGTCCGTTAACTACATATTCATATAATGAGCCTGTGAAGTTGTGGTCAGTTTGAGTTTCTTTACGGACGTCCAGATGTATAATGTAATAGGGGTATACATGTCCGGACAGATCCACCACCAACTCATCGGTTTTGATCTCAAACTGTCCCGGTGGCGTCCATGGATTAGGGGTTCCGTTGGGTGCATTGCTAAAACCCTGTACTTTAACAGGATCTGCCACATCCTGCAGGCTCCAGGAACCCAGGTCAATGGTAAGGGTGTTGTCATTAATGGTTACTGTGCCATCGGTTGGTTGCTGACCCGCATAAATGATTTGGGAACCTCCAGTAGTTGTATCATAAAAAAACCACCAGGGACTGTTACCACCTTCGGTATTACCCCCGTATGCAGTTTCATACTGGTATTCGGGATTGTACATGGCGCAAATATCGCCAAAGAAGCAAAAGTTCTTTATAACGGTTTGATGAATATTGAACCAGAAAAATCCAAATGCCATGTAATTGGCGGGTTCAAAGCACAAAACTTCTGCACCTACTTCAGTTTTGGTAAATTCTCCCACATCGAAAGTATATTCAATGGTTTTACCCTCATTAAGATAAACTGCATAGTGCGAGTCTGATGTGGGTGTTGCCATTACAATCGTTCCCTCAATATCGCGCAACAGAAATTTCGTTACTGAATATCTTCCGGGCTGCAGCTTTATGGCCTTGGTATAAAGTTGCCCGTTAAGGTAAAACACATCGGGATTGAAGTTCATTTCTTCTCCTTCTGCATTTGATACAGTAATGTCGGCTGTTGCAGGAATAAGCATATTTCCATGTTCATCAACAGGGCATTCGATATCAAATTCATCGGATTTAAGTTCCAATGGATCGATGTGCGAAATGCCGAATACAACATCCTGCAGGGTGTCTTCAGGACTTTTTTCCTTCTCGCAGCCACTAAAGAAGAGACTTACCAGAAAGAATGTCAAAAATTTGATTGCGAATCGTTTGTCTGTCATATCTGCATGTTTTAATTGTTAGAGAAATTATGAGACCGGTTTATATGTTATGATAAATACTGTGCATCTCCGTATAAAATATTTTGTTTAAATAGTGAATTCCATGGTGTTTTCTTTCCGCTTCCAGCTTCTTTCTTCTCACATTCATTCTTCATCATTCCAACTTCCAGCTTCGGGCTTCGAACTTTTACTTTTTCATTAATTTTCCCTGGTAATTTCTTTGTCGGCAAAATTCATTTGTTGAGCAAATAAATTACCGTGTAAATATTATAATAATTGTAAAACTAAAAAATACGTGTTTCCACTTAAATTTTTCATAGTAAAAAACCGAATGTTAAAGGATTTAAAATTAGTGTTAATGTTAAACAATGTAAATGCGATCTTAATTTTTTAATTCTGTAAAGCTTGCCAATGCGCAAGTGTAAACGAATGTTAAGATATTACTGTTTTCAATGTGTTTTCAAACAGGTCAGGAAATTTACTCTCCGATCCTAATTTAGAATGATTATAAATAATCCGATTGTTGTTAAAAATGTGATAAAACCAATAAAATATATCGATTAGAAATGCAGAGAAAAATATAAATATAAAAGTTGAATGCAGTTATGTGCATTTTTTCATGGAACCAGAACCCTGCAAAATCAGGATCATATTTTGGTCCTGGCAGGAGTGATGTTTAATCGCAGCCTTCTGTTTTTATTGCCTTTTATTTTAGGATTGCTTAAGGCTTATCCATTGCGGATGGCCGCATCCAACAAATTTTTAAGGCAATGAGCTTATGCATTGTTTTATACTTATCCATTGCCGTTGGCTTTAGCCAACGGATCGAAAAGGCATAACAAATCAGCGCTGTGGAATACTTTGGTGCAGTGAGTAACATTCTCTGTCAACGCAACCATTGTTGCTGTTGCGATGCTACCCATCGGTTGCTGTTAAATGGAGATTCATGCGTATCGCTTTTTTGTGGTTACCCTTTATGCTACCATAATATCGCCGCTCACGTGTCTTTAGCCGGGCTGAGCGAATTTGCAACCGACCGTAGGGAGCTAAACGAAGTTAATTCCGCTCATTACTGCAGGTGAGGGGGCCACCTAAGTTGATCCCGCCTCTATTCTCTGCACCGTGGTCCGACGACTTCCAGCTCGTCCGACCACTAACCAAAGCTTCGAGCTTCCAGCTTCCAGCATCCAGCTTTTCTTTATCGCAGGGACGCGGAGGCGCAGTTTTGGATTTTTAAAGTGAATTAGACCCGGTTTGCCTTTGGAAGTTGTTTCTTTAAATGCAACGGCAAAAGAGTTGGATTGAAGGATATCTTGAATAAATGAACTTTTTAAACAAGCAAAAGGGGAGCCGGAGCTCCCCTTTTAAAAAACCATTGAAAATATTAATTAAATAGTTTGAGTGATCAGGGATCAATCATGATAAATGTCATTTGAGCTAGTTCAGGACTATTATTGATTAGAAAAAGGACTGCAGTCCATTGTCCGGGCATTGGCACAAAGTTTTCGCCGTAGCTATTCGCTGCACTAACCATTTGCCCCGCAACTCCCGGAAGATTATTCTTGTCATGCATAATTCCCCAGATTGCGTCTTGAATTATATCGCCCTGTGCTTGGGTAATGTCATCAGATGTAATGTACATTCCAGTTGGAGTGTTAAACCCATCAAACATGCCTAAGTGACTTATCAACCAATTGGCTTTGGTGATTTTGGTGAAGTATGTATCTTTGGTCCAGTTATTTGGCCAAGGTCCAGCGGGCCAGTTCTCATTGGTTAAAGTAGAATGTACATAAACATTATTATAAGTGCCTAAAGTGATAAATGTATTTTCATCTCCGCACCAACCAACATTTGACCCTGCTTGGAGATCCCATGTTCCGGCAGGCAATACTAAAGTAAGATCAAAATAACCAAGTGTTCCATCAGCATACGTTACAGTAATTATTTCCGGGAGATTTTCAATTGGCAGATACTGATAGACATAACCTTCATAATCTTCAGGTATCAGCGTACAGTATCCGATTACAAACTCAACAACATCCTGACTATTAAATTTGAATGCGTCAGCACCTACTGTGATATCGTCATTGTCAAAAATGAAGGTTTCATACAATACCCATTGGAAACCGTTGGGGGTTGGAACCCAAACATACATTTTAAATTTGAAAGTATCAACGTCACCGTTTTTCTTGACAAAATACTCTGCGCACATGGGTTTCTCAATCCACTGGTTGTTATCATAATTTTCAAATTCTCTCAGGAACTTCCAATTGTCCTCCTCATCCTCATCAAAAACATAGGTTTCTACCCTAATAAGTGCAGGAATGTCAAAAGGATAATCATCAAATCCGAATATTGTTTCATACAAAGAGCCTGTGAAAGCTTCTTGTTTATAGCAGATGTCACCAAAGAAGCAAACGTTCTTGATAATAATTTCTTCAATATTGAACCAGAAAAAGCCGAATTTGTCGTAAGCGCCGGGCACGAAGCAAAGTACTTCAACGGGCACTTCTACTTTGGTAAATTCTCCAACGGTTATATCAAATTCAACAGTTTGCGTAACATATACCTCATAATCTGATCCGGCGTTTGGTGTTGCCATAATAGGTATATCAGCACTATTGTAAATGATGAATTTCTCAACGACATAGTCACCTGATTCAAGCTTTATTGCCTGTGTATAAAGTAGACCATTAAGATAGAATACAACAGGGTTATAGGTTGTAGGTAAACCCTGATCATCTCTGATAACGATTTCGGCATAAACAGGATAGATGTCGTCTGGGCATTCTACTACATCATCTGATTTGAGTTCATTAGAATCCAGGTGAGTGATGCCAAATACAACATCTTGTTTTACCTGGTCTTTTTCTACATCCTTCTCGCAGCTGAACATAAAAGCTGCAACGATTAGTAAGCTTAAAATTCTTAGTGTTTTCATAATTTTAAAATTTTGGTTTTTAATAATTTTCTTTGTTTATACTTGTTTGTTTCCATGTGTGAGATACTGTCACACGTTGAGTATTGGCCAAAAAGCCAGTTAGAGTTGCCTTTCTGTATCCTGTCTGTGAAAGGCTCGTTTAATCTTTACGGGTAAGATTCGGTTTTGTCCATTGGGGCTAACTTTCTATAAAAGCCACCGGCATAATTTTTCGCACATGTGCCTGAGTTTAGAAATAAAGAATTAGAATTAAGATTTTAGAATTTAGAATTATAATAATTAGTTATCGTTTGTACTATCCTTCTACTTTCTTCCAGCTTCAAACTTCCAGCTTCGAGCTTCCTTTCATATTTGAGCTTTCACCTGCCCACTACTTCCGTCTCCCGTCTCCCATCTTCCGTCTCCTTTACCCTCCTCCCGGCCAATAACAAAGTACTTCGGTGCTGATAGAGAGTTTATGATAAGCTTCCACCGTTAAGGGGAAGGCGACGGTCTTGCCATGTGTGATGTAATTTGCATAGGGGGAGTTGGTGGCCGGTGTGGACATGATTACCGGTCCGTCGAGGCCTGCCCTGAGCCGGAAGCGGGTTACCATGTAATCCCCGGGGTCCAGTTTTATGGCCTGGGTATAAAGCCGTCCCGACAGGTAAAATACGGATGGGGCAAAGGAGTTGTCAACTCCTTCTGAGCTGGTGATGACAATTTCAGCATGGGTGGGGAGCATCAGGTTCCCATCTTCATCCAGCGGGCAAATGAAGTCTTCGTCCCCGGCTGTCTTGATATCTATAGACTCGATGTGGCTTACACCAAAGACCACTTCAACAGGAGCGGGAGCCAGTTTCTCCTTTTCTTTGCTGCATCCTGTGTTGAACAATGCCCACAGCAAGCCCACTATGCAAACTGCATATGATTTCTTCATATAATCAGGGGTTGAATAATTACTTGTATTATCCTTTATGTAAACCGATGAAAGCCGGTTCTTTTATTTTTAACATGTCGGATATTTGGGGGGGATTTTTTTGCTTGTTGTAGCTAAAATTTACTTTGTGGGCAAATTTTGATAATTGAGCAAACGAATCTTACTTAAATATAATAATAATTGAATAACAAAAAAAATAAGTAATTACTCGTAATTTTTTTATAGTAAAAAAACCGAATGTTAAAGGATTTTAAATAGGTGTTAATATAAAACAATAAAAGCGCATTTCTGATTGAAATTGTCTGGAACGCTTGTCATTGCTAAAATGTAAACGAATGTTAATACAGTGCTGCAGGTAATGGATTATCAATCTGCCCGGAGAAAAACACCTTCTTATTTTTATTTAGATTAATTCCAAATAACCCGTGTGTTGTTATAATTGCGATAAAAACAATGAATAATATCGATGAGAAATGCAGAGGAAAATATAAGTTTACAGAGGTGGAAGGGATGCGTTGCTTTTTCAATGGGCTTGCCAAATGCATTAGACTTATCCATTGCTGTTGGTCGCATTCAACAAATTCTTAAGCCATTGAGTTAATTCATTGCTTTGTCCATTGCCGTTGGCTTCAGCCAACGGATCTGTAAGGCATAATACATCAGCGCTGGGATATACTTTGGTTCAGGGGCCATAATTCCATGTCAGCGCAACCCGAAGATTTTTACACAGAAAATAGCTCCCTTAAAATTATTCACAAAGAAAATTATTGCTTTCGAAAGGCTGACGGCAATAGATATGATTCATTTGGGCTACCGGAACCCTTTTCTTTGAATTGCACCTGTGTTTTTCCATTAGCATACTAACAGAACAGCATACTTAATGTTGAAATTTTTAAAAAGTACTTTCTGCCCGTTTAAAAGAAGGTTCATGCCTATCTGTATAGTTTTGAGGGTCTCTTTTAGTGATATTACCCCTTTTTGGAGGTTGTTAACAAATTCACATCATGAAATTTTTCTATTTTTGCACCGCGGTAAAAACTAACAGTTACTTTTTTAGGATTTCTGCCGTATGATTGACTTGGGTTGGGATTTTTTTTTATACTTTCGTAAGCAATTTTAAAAGCGTAAGTAATCTGTTTCAGGGCAAGTTTTTCAGAAAAGTATATACCAATACCCATGGGTATTGCTGTTTTTTTAAATGGAGGAAAGACCCATAGTATTTCACAATAATTACACAAGTGTTTTTATAAACCTTAATTGATATGCAAACGAAACTTCAGGAATTAACCGAAAAGATTTACCAGGAAGGGGTAAACAAGGCCAAAGATGAAGCTGAAAAGCTTAAAGCAGCAGCCCAAAAGGAAGCAGATGATTTGGTATCGGACGCTAAGAAACAGGCAGAGGGCATCATGAAAGATGCAGAGAAGCAAGCTGAAGAGCTTAAAGACAACGCCATGAATGAGCTACAGCTTTCGGCACGCCAGTTGATTTCCGACACCCGCCAGAAAGTGGTTAATCTCATTGAAACCAAGGTTGTGGAACCCGAAGTGAAAGCTACTTTTAAAGATGTGGAGTTTACACAGAAGGTAATTCATACCCTGGTGGAAAACTGGAACCCCAAAGGAGACGAAAGGGTGGAAATCAGTGTTTTGCTTCCCAAAGAAAAACAAAAGGAGTTCGAAACTTTTTTCAAAGGTAAAACTACCGAAATGCTGGGCAAAGGAACCGAGATTTCGTTCAGTGACAAGATCAAAGGGGGATTTAAAATCGGTCCCAAAGAAGGTGGATACCTGATCAGTTTCTCCGATGAAGATTTTGACAACCTTTTCAGAGGTTACCTCAGACCCCGTCTGATCGAAATGCTTTTTGACATAGAAAAAGAATAAATGCCTTTTGCTCCTGTAGTTAAGGCATTTTGTGCTTATACAAATGCTTTAACAGGAGTATTGTTCTGAATACTGCAGGGAGAAGAGAAAAGGGTACCCTGCCCAAAAGGTATTTTTTAAAAAAAAACAAAAATTATCAGCAAGTGAAGCGAAACTATTATTATCTGGTAGCAGGCCTGCAGGACATCACCCTTGATATTCATAAACTATCAATGGGTCAGGTGGAATTCAGGCAAGAACTGAAAACCGCATTGCATCCGAAGGATTATAAGCTGACCGAGATTTTGTTTTATCCATTTGATAACAGCAACCTGCTCAACCTGCTCAATAAAAGTGATTTGGATTTAGATCCACGCGGCAATTTCGATCAGGCCCTTCTGGAGGAGAATATCAAGGAAACCACTGGAGAATTGCCATCTTACATGGATAAGTTTATCATTGCATTCAAAGAAGATGAACCCGTTATTGCAGGGCTAAGTCATGAGAATCAGCTCACAGCATTGTTTTACCGATATACCCAAAACCTGAAGGATGACTTTTTGCCTGAATGGTTCAGGTTTAACCGGGATTTGAACAACCTGCTCACAGCCATGATTTGTCGCAAATACGACATCCCCCATGAAAACCAAATCATTGGAGACGACGAAACTTCGGATACCATCCGCAAGAGTCATGCCCGTGATTTTGGCCTTTCAGCCGAAATTCCCTGGCTCGACGACCTGCTGAATATCGCTAAAAATGATGATGTGCAGGAAAGGGAAAAGGCCATTGACCAGCTCCGGTGGAAATACCTGGAAGAGGTCACTTTTTTTGAATATTTTACCATCGACAAGATTCTTGCCTTTACCCTGAAACTGGGAATGGTAGAGAGATGGCTGGCCATTGACCACGAGCATGGCAGCAAAATGTTCAAGGAGTTGCTCCAGGAACTCAAATCAAGCTATAAATTACCCGAAACATTTACTGAAAAATAGATATATATGAACACAATAGGTAAGGTAACCGGAA
>SLPR01000371.1 GCA_007131895.1 Bacteroidales bacterium
AAGTGAGAGAAAAAATCCTTTTCCCAATAAAAAAAGTGTTAGCCATTGGTGAAATGATTTAACTTTATCCCCTCAATTACTAACTAAATAATCATACTATCATGAGACGTTTGTTTGTCGTTTTACTGCTGTTGTCAATCTTTGGCAATACTGTTTTTGCATCACCCGATAGTTTGTCAACCACACCTGTTAAAACAGGCTGGACCTTTGGTGCACTGCCTGCCGTAGCATTTAATTCTGATGAAGGTTTCCGCTACGGTGCCCTTGCCAATTTCTTTTATTATGGCGATGGCAGCACTTTTCCCAATTACATGCATTCTCTTTATTTTGAGTGGTCGCGCACTACCAAAGGAAACGGACTCAACAATTTTTTCTATGATTCTCCTTATCTGATTCCCAATACCCGTACAACATTCGATTTGATGTACCTCACAGAACAGGCTCTGGATTTTTATGGATTCAATGGTTATGAAGCTCAATATGACAGAGATTTGGAAGATCAGGATTTAGAGGGTGGTTCACGTATGTTTTACAGGTACGACCGCAAACTACTGCGTATTACTGCTGATTTTCAAAGACGGTTCATGCATGATGACTGGAAATGGCTTGGTGGTGCAGGTTACTTTGGAGTGAACGTGGGTACAGTAGATTTTGCCACCATCAATGAGGGGCAGTCGGAAGAAGACCAGGCCCGGGTGATTGAAAAAACATTGTACGATAAGTATGTTGATGCAAATATTATCCCTGAAGCCCTTAGCGATGGCGGCAATACTTTTTATCTCAAAGGCGGACTGATTCATGATACGCGTGACCAGCTTGCCAACCCTATGAGGGGTATGTGGACTGAGGGTATTTTAATTGGTGCTCCCGGATTTCTGGGCAATGGTGATTTTGGTTATTTGCAGGGGATTTTCATCCACAGGCATTATTTTACGCTGGTTCCTGAAAGACTTTCTGTTGCCAATCGCTTAGGTTATCAGGGAGTGATTGCAGGCAATATGCCTTTTTATATGCAACCATTCATATTTAGCTCTTATAAGACCTATGATGGTTTTGGAGGTTCCAAAACCGTAAGAGGAGTAAAAAGGAACCGAATAATGGGTGAGGGGATTGCTTATGGTAATTTCGAGCTTCGCTATAAAGCGGTTCGTTTTGATATAAAATCCCAGAATTTTTATATTTCCACCAGTGCTTTTGCCGATGTGGGCATGGTAACCCAAAAATACAAAATCGATTACAATGATCCCATGATACAGAACCTGGTTACAGAAAAAGCCATGCGCCCTCACTGGGGCACAGGGCTTGGGCTTCATTTTGTTATGAACCAGAATTTTGTGGTAGCAATAAATTATGGTATTGCTCTCGACAAACAGGATGGCGATAGCGGAGTTTATATCGGATTAAACTTTCTATACTGACATACTTCACATATTAATTTTCTGTGAACCGGGCAAAGTATAACCAAATAAAGTTAAACTTTGTCCGGTTCCGTATTTTTGCGCAGTTCCATTTCAAAGGATTTTCCTATTTTAGCCCTCTAAATGCCACGGATAACAAAGGGACGTGAGATTTGCCAGGATTTTTTGAATTCAACCGGTAAACCAAACAATGTATAAGTATAGCCTATTTACCTTATTTCTGATAATCATATTTTGCCAGGGTCTGAATGCCAGTACCAAGCGGAGCATTCAGCAGGCTTTTACCCAAAGAACCGAACAGGCTCCTCAAATTGACGGGATACTCGAGCCTGAAATATGGGGCATGGCAGAGGTAATTGAAGATTTTGTTCAGTTTGATCCTGTTTATTCCGGTCTGCCTTCACAGCGAACAGTAGTTCGGATTCTTTACGATGACAGGGCCATTTATATCGGAGCTATGCTTTATGATTCAAGCCCTGATAGTATTTTAAAACAACTGGGGCAGAGAAATGCAAGTTTGAATGCCGATGCTTTTGGAATCAGACTTGATACATACAACAATCAACTTGATGCTTACACGTTTGAAGTTTCTGCCTCAGGCGTACAAAGAGACTTTCGCCGGCAGGACAATACCTACGATGGCGTATGGGAAAGTGCAGTGAAAATTCATGATGAAGGCTGGACTGTAGAGATGAGAATCCCTTATTCTGCGTTGCGCTTTCCGTCATCTGAATGCCAGACATGGGGAATGCAACTGTATCGCAATATCAGAAGACATCGTGAGATGAATCACTGGGCTATTGAGGAGAGAAATGTATCTAACAACCTGGTGTATTGGGGGCAGCTTACCGGCATCTGCAATATTCAGGCTCCCTTGCGGCTGTCACTGGTTCCTTATTTATCAATGGGCTCCAGTCATTATCCGCATGGACTGGAGGGGGTAAATAATGTATCCGGTTCCTTTGGCGGAGGTATGGATTTACAATATGGGATTAATGAAAGTTTTAGTTTTGATATGACTTTGATGCCTGACTTTAGCCAGGTGCCTTCTGATAACCAGGTAAAGAATCTTTCTGCTTTTGAGACCGTGCATGGCGAACAACGTCCGTTTTTCCAGGAAGGCATGGATTTATTCAACCGTGGGGGATTGTTTTACTCACGACGCATTGGAGGCAGACCGGCCAGGTATGCTCATGTGTATTCTCAGCTTGAAGAGGGAGAACAATTAGTGGACAATCCTGAACAGGCCCGTCTGATCAATGCCTTTAAGCTGAGTGGCAGAACCATCAATGGATTGGGTATTGGCGTTTTTAATGCTGTTACTGACAATACATATGCTCAGGTGGAGAGCATTGATGGATTTGAGAGGAAAATCCAGACAGGTCCTACTACCAACTATAATATACTGGTTTTTGACCAGGCCTTGTCCAATAATTCGTCAGCTTATATTATCAATACCAATGTATTAAGATCGGGCGAATATCGACATGCCAATGTTACCGGAGCCGGAGCTACCCTGGTGGATGATTCCAATACCTGGCAATTATCAGTATCAGGAGCTTTCAATCAATTGTATCTGAAAACCGGAGAGGCCGACAATGAATATAATGTGGAGATAGGTAGTCGCTACAATGCTTCTTTAGCCAAAACAAGAGGAAACTTTCAGTTTCGACTGCTCCGGGCTGCTATCAATCCCGATTTCAATGACAATGATATGGGAATTACCCATCGCAATAATGAAATAACCGATCGCACGGATTTTCATTACAATATTTACGAGCCTTTCTGGCATTTGAGAAATTTCAGCAACAGGTTCAGGGTGCAAAACCAGGCCCGGTATAATAATTACGGCATAGAAAATACCTATGTTGAATACACGAGCAATGCGACTACTCTTGATTACACCTACATTTACCAGGGGATGTTTTTCCATCCTACTGACCGTGTAGACTATTATGAGCCCCGAACGCAGGGCAGGGCCTTTGCGAGACCAAAAGGTTTAGGAGGCTGGGCTGGAATCTCATCTGATTACAGAAAACCCTTTGCATTGGACTTACGCTTTAACTATAGTCAGGTGTCCGATTTTAATAATACCAATCTGGCTTACCGGATCTCCCCAAGATACCGCTTCAACGATCAATTATCTTTTGTCCACTCGTTGCAGTTAAACTTCAATCAAAATGATGTAGGGTTTGCAGGACGTTCGGAAGAGAAAATAGTATTTGGAAACCGCGATGTAACCACTGTAGAGAATGTATTATCCAGCGAGTATATTGTCAGGAACGACATGTATTTTAGTTTGCGTTTGAGGCAATACTGGTCAAAAGGGGAGTATGCCAATTTTTATACTTTGCAGGATGACGGCAAACTTAGTGGGCAGACCTACGATTTTGCCAGCAACCGCGACTTTAACTTTAACTCATTCAATATCGACTTTGTCTTTACCTGGCTCTTTGCACCGGGTTCCAGTCTCAATGTTGTATGGAAAAATGCTATTCTTCACGAGCAAAGGGGTATAGTTCAGAATTATTTTGATAATTTTGGACTTTTACTGGATTCTCCCCAATACAACAGTTTATCGTTGAAAGTTTTGTATTATCTCGATTACCAAAGGTTGAGGGGAGCTTAATTGACAAAATATATGATCGTAGCACGGGAAATCCGAAAATCTTATGGTTCTCTTAATGTTTTGAAGGGAATTGATATTCAAATAGCCAGGGGCGAAATTGTTTCAATTGTAGGCCCTTCGGGTGCCGGAAAAAGCACCCTGCTTCATATTATTGGCACTCTTGACAAGGCAGACAGTGGGAGCCTGACTATCAACAATAAAACCTTAAACAAATTGTCAGACAAGGAGTTGTCTGCATTCAGGAACCAGAATATCGGTTTTGTTTTTCAATTTCATCATCTTCTTCCCGAATTCACTGCCCTTGAGAATGTTTGTATTCCGGGGTTTATCGGTAAGAGATCTGTTAAATCAGTGGAAGAGAAAGCGAGGGAACTCCTGACATTACTTGGACTTTCGGACAGGCTGACGCATAAGCCAGGGGAGTTGTCTGGCGGAGAGCAACAGCGAGTAGCTGTGGCCCGCTCCCTTATCAATGACCCGGTGGTAGTCCTCGCTGACGAACCCAGCGGAAATCTTGACTCGGAAACTTCCGGTGAGTTGCATCGATTGTTCTTTGATTTGAGAAACAAACTCAACCAAACCTTTGTCATTGTAACGCATAATAATGACCTTGCTTCTATGGCTGACAGAAAACTCACCATGAAAGATGGTCTTATTATTGAATCAACGCTTCAAAATCAGCCTCTGAAATAATGGGGATGTTCAGTTTTTCTGCTTTCTTTCTTTTTTCTGGACCCATGTTTTCTCCGGCAAGTAAATAGCTGGTTTTTGAAGATAACGATGAAGTATTCTGACCTCCTTTTAGCTCAATAAGTTCTTTCAGTTGATTTCTTGAATATTTTTCAAATACCCCGGAAACCACTATTGTATTCCCTTCCAGAGGTTTATCTCCTGCAATTGCTTTATCAGGTTCTTCAATTTCAAAATTAAGTCCCGCTTCTTTCAGCGATTGCAGTGTTTCCCTGTTTTCAGGGTTTTTGAAATAGTCTATTATACTGCCTGCAATTCTCTCCCCAATCTCAGGAATTTCTATAAGCTCTTCAAAGGTGCTGTTGGCGATGTTGTCAATGTTCTTTAATTCCCGCGCAATTTTTTTGGCACCCGTTTCGCCCAGATGCCTGATTCCTAGCGCAAATAAAACCCTTTCGAAAGAAACACTTTTAGAATTTTCGATGGCAGTGAGAATGTTGTTGACCGTTTTTTGCTGGAAACTGATTTTCTTCTTTTTTCCGGTTTCTTCATCCTCAATGGTTTTGCTGAGACCCAGAAGCTGATCATAGGTCAGGCTGTATAGATCCGACGCTTTTTCTATGAGCTTATTGTTGATAAGAACCTCTATTCTTCCTTCTCCCAGCCCTTCTATGTTCATGGCTTTGCGGCTGATAAAATGCTCGATTTTCCCTTGTATCTGTGGAGGACAATGGTTGGAGTTGGGGCAAAAGAATAGGGCTTCCCCCTGTTTTCTCTCAAGAGGTGTTTCGCAGCGGGGGCAATGTGTGGCATATTCAGCTTTTTTTGCATCAGCAGGTCGTTTGGCGATATCCACCATTACAATTTTAGGAATAATCTCTCCACCCTTTTCCACGAATACGGTATCGCCATAATGCAGATCCAGTTCATCCATCTTATCCGCATTGTAAAGAGAGGCCCTTTTTACTGTGGTACCTGCCACCAGCACAGGGCTGAGCTTTGCAACAGGAGTTACGGCACCTGTCCGGCCTACCTGATAGACTATATCTTCCAGGATAGTAATTCCTCGTTCAGCTTTGAATTTATAAGAAATGGCCCAGCGTGGAGCTTTGCTGGTAAAACCAAGCTCCTCCTGCACGCTGTATTGATTCACTTTTATCACGATACCATCAATATCATAGGGAAGATTGAGTCTTTCAGAAGCAATTTCTTCAATATATTCCATTACCTGGTTAATATTGTCGCAAAGTTGGGTTAGTGAAGAGATTTTAAAACCCCATGCTTTCGCCTGTTGTATATTTTCTTGGTGCGATCTGAGGGGTAAATTGTCTCCCAGTAAGCCATAAATAAAGCAGTCGAGATTTCTTTTGGCTACCAATGATGAATCCTGTAGTTTGAGGCTGCCCGAAGCAGCGTTGCGAGGATTGGCAAACAGGGACTCGTTATTTTGTTCTTTGATTTTGTTTAGTTCGATAAAACTTTTATGAGGCATGATGATTTCACCTCTGGCCTCAAATTCTGCAGGAATATCTTTTGAATGCAAAACAAGAGGTATACTTCTGATGGTACGGACATTATTGGTAACGTCGTCACCCGTAATGCCATCACCGCGTGTGAGTGCCTGTACAAGTTGCCCGTTTTTGTAGGTGAGTCCAATGGCCACACCATCGTATTTCAGTTCGCATACATACGAAAAGGGCTCATTGACAAGCTTTCGTATGCGTGAATCAAATTCTTCAATCTCTTGTCTTGAATAGGTATTGCCCAATGACATCATGGGATATTTATGCCTGATACTGACAAATTTTTTGGTCACCTGGCCTCCTACACGTTGGGTGGGTGAGTTTGGAGAAGCATATTCAGGGAATTGTTCCTCAAGTTTCTCAAGTTCATTTAATAACTGGTCAAATTCATAGTCACTTATTTGAGGATTATCCAGCACGTAGTAATTGTGATTATGTTGATCGAGTTGAAGGGTTAGTTCTTCTATTTTTCTTTTAGCTTCGGGTTTTTCCATGATAAATTACAGCTTTGAATAATAGGGATTAAAAAATCAGGTCATAAAAGTACAAAAAGCCGGCGTTGAATAACACCGGCTTTAGGAAAAAAATCTTATGGGGCCGTGATTTACAACCCACCAATAATTACCCGTAAATCCTGGGCATTTATGCACATTACAGGAATTTTCTCAGTATTGTAAATTGTCCTTTCGTCAGGCGAACCAAACAAACTCCAGGTAATTTTGTCTGGATCGGTGGAAATCATGATCATATCAGCTTTTATTTCTTTTGCAAACTCCACCGTTTTTTCTGAGAAGTTCCCTTTTTTAGGGGAGTAATTGTCAGTATAGGGGATGTTATTCTTCTCCATAATCTTTTTTACCTGCCTGTGGTCAGCTCTCAGTCTGTTTTGAATAAACTCATCGGGGTATGAGTCTACATAAATATGGAATTTCGATTGGAACTGTTTGTGAAGAGCGATGGCCCATTTTACCTTTTGTTTAGAACCTGCCTCCATATCAAGGGGGAAAACAACATCAGCAAACTTTGATTCTTTTGCCGGCTGCTGCGTAACAAAAACAGGGACAGGGCAACTTTTTATCAATTTGATGGCAAAGCTTCCCAGCAGAAACTGGATGCCCTTTTTGCCATGAGTTCCGAAAACCAGGAAATTGGCATTAATTTCTTTGGATACTTCTGCTATCGCTCTGAAAATACTTCCCTTTCGAGACATGTAGTCAACATCAACATCATGTTCTTTTTTTATAGACTGGGCTATTTTTTCAAGTTTTTGGCTTATCGACTCCAAAGGCTCATTAGCCTTTTTGAGGTTTTTACGTGAAGTTTTATTAATAATGTGTAGAATACAAACTTTGTATTGCAGGATTTTTGCCATTTTTACTGCATTTTCAATGGCGATATCACCAATACTCGTGAAGTCGTAGGCTACAAGAATTACGTTTTTGTTGTCACTTTCCATAGCTTGTAGTGTTTTAAGAGGATGCGTTGAATTGGTTTTTTAAAGTTGCGTATAAGTTTTACTACATGTTTACTTTTAGGTATAAAAGTATCATATTATGCCGCTTTAGGGCGACATATACTTTGTATCCCTGTTCTTAAAATAAATTAAATACTGATAATATGCCTAATGGTAATCGTTCTTTATTATTAAGGCTTACTATGATCGATTATTTGTAAGTTTGCGAAAATGAACCCATCTGGTCATTGGCTGTGGCATCGAGCAAATGCAACAATTCCCTTACCTGGGCAAGGTTATGTGCTTTTTTTTCGTTGCGCAATTCTCTTGCAGCTTGGGTAAAAAAGTCATGTTGAATAATAAAGCTTTGCTGCTTGAGGTACCAATCCTTAAAGGTTATTTTTACGTTACTGTTCTCGCTCCATTCCCTGTGCAGCCTGAGAGCAGTAATAAAGAAATCGCCCCTGCCAATATAATCCAAATCAGCATCACATAATATCATTCCCATAATATCTTCTGGCTGTTGAGGAACCTGGGTTGACATAATCATATTGCAGATGTGTTCTGTTTGTGCAGGGCTATAATTAAAATCCACCAGAATTTCACGGGCATAATTACATGCCAACTCCTCGTTGTTCTCGTAACGCCAAATAAATCCAGTGTCATGAAACAAAGCCGCAGTTTGCAAAAGTACGAACTCTTCCCCCCTGATATTTTCCATTTCAGCCAATCTGTCAACAGATTCGCAAACATCAAGTGTGTGTTGAAAATTGTGGTAATAGAGATTGGGCTTCAATTCCTTTTTTAGCTTCTTCAGCACCAACTCTTTAACTTCATCAAAATACATGTTATAAACGGAACTTGTTAAGTGTTGTCAAAGCACAAAGATAAACTACTTTTTAACGTGGCAAATACAATAGTGAAGGCATTTTAAAAAAAAAAAGCAATAG
>SLPR01000065.1 GCA_007131895.1 Bacteroidales bacterium
CAAAATTGTCGCTGCTGCCTTGTTGCAAAACAAAATGGTTGCGCAATCCCAGCCACCCAAATTGCAAATCGCTGATAGCCCCCAGGGTAAAATAGCCCAGCTCGGTGGTATTTTGCACCGGAAGAGCCTCTTCATTAAGATAAACCATGCGGTCGAGCAGGTAATAGTTTCCTTCAAGGGTAACGAAGGGAGTTGTTAATCTGGAACTGAGATTAATAATTTGAATTTTGTCAAAATTGTTTTCCCATCGGATATTATTCACCGATAGTTTGTTGTAGAAAAAAGGTGCTTCTGTAAGGGCATAGGTGAGCCTGTTGGAGAGGTTGTACCTGTTTTCTGCACCACCTATATTGAGAAAAGCGCCTGCATGGACGTCTTCGTCATGGTATCCTCCCAGTGTAATACTGGCATGGCCACCAGAAGAAAGGAACCTCCGTTGATCCGATTGAAGTTCTATTCCCTGTACCCATTCATTATAGCTGTTTTTTGTTGCATAATAAATCCGTTCACCATCCTCATCGGTAATGTCAGCACCTTTAGGACGAAAATCAGGTTGCTCAATGGTGTAGACGCTGTGCTTGAGGTACAATTTGAAATTAAAGGGGAATGTTCCTCTGCCGCTGGTTAAAGGGAAATTGGACCAGGATATAAGGTTTTCAAGGCGATGAATGGCCGTTGAGTCAATGGTGATTACTGAGTCTATTCGTGGAAAATCGTAATGGGGGTAAAGGGGATTATTGTCACTATAAAGGAATGCTGTTCTTTTGTAGGTGAAATCATGATTGATTCGGCCCAGGTTTATAAATCGCACCTGGTCGCCGGTGTCGGATGGCAGATAGAATCCGGTTTGGTAAAAGTGACGAAGATTTACCGACAAGTCTCTGAAGGTCGACTCTGCTCTTTCCAGATTGACAAAAGTACTGCCTTCATCTATTTCGAAAGCCTGATGATCTTCTAATCCGCCACTTTCGTGATTACGTACCCTGTTAACAATTACACTGGCCAGCGCCTGGTATCTTTGGTTGGTGCTCAGGTAGTCGCCCGTAAAATAAAAATTTGAATTTCTTGCTCCGACCCGGGTGAAGGCACCGCGCGAATTGATGATTTTATACTGAAAACCCAGGTGAAGATTTTCATGCAACTTCTGATTGTGTTTGCCGGAAAAGAGTTGCTCCCGATCATCGCCCATCACATAAAACAATTCGGTGAATACATGTTTTGGCCGGTAAAACCTTAAATCTTCGTGCCGAAACAAGTAACCGCCATATAGTTTATATTCATTAAGCTTAAGGCCGGGTGATAAATCCGGCGAGAAGTAAAGCCTGCGGTGGACATGGCCTATGTTGCCTTTTTGGGCAAACAGCAGTCCTTCCTGGGTTGCAAAGTCGTAATGATGGAGGTTGAGCAGAGTTGTATCTGCATACTGCGCCCTGAGTGCAAAGGGGTTTTGCAATTGTTCTTCAGTATACCAGGGAATCATTGAGACTGGCAACGTATCTATCTTGTCTTTTTCTCTGATGGGAGGATGCGTAACTCTCCTGGCAGGTCTCTCAGGCTCTGCAGTGTCTGGTGCGGAAGGGATTGTATCTAAAGGGATTGTATCTAAAGGGATGGTATCCTGAATCAGGTTTTCAAAAGGCCGGATAATGGTGTCTGTTATTAGGGTATCACTCCTGAATGCATAATGCAAATGGGTTTTGGTGTAAACAGGGGTTGCTGTCAGACCAAATATGCTGAAGCAAATAAAAAATAAAGTGTATAGCCAGGGAAAACTTTTGTGCATGTGCCCGCTGATAAGAGACAGTTTGTATTATTAGATAATCCTGTATTTTTGAATCGCTGCCAAAATTACTAAAATAAACGCATAAAAAAGTCCGGCATTGTATGGGAATGCCGAACTCCTTTATTTTGAGCTGCAGAAAATCGATAAACGCCTATCGCAGTTGGGTTTGTTCTGTGATTATTTCAACCACTGATCAAGCCATTTGAAAAACTCCCTTTGCCAGAGGATGCTGTTTTGCGGAGTAAGCACCCAGTGGTTCTCTTCCGGGAAAATCATCAGCCTGCTGGGGATTCCCATCAACTGCGCAACATTGTAGGCTTGCATTCCTTCTGATTTGGGTACGCGATAATCTTTTGCACCATGTATAACCATGATGGGAGTATCCCAGTTGGCCACAAAAAGATGAGGGGAGAAATCATAGCTGCGGGGCCTGGGTTCTGCCCAGTAGGGGCCGCCAATATCGTGATTGGCAAAGAACATTTCTTCCGTGGTACCATACCAGCTTTCAAAATTAAACATACCGCAATGGGAAATGAATGCACTGAACAACCCATCGTGGTTACCAGCCAGCCAGAACACTGAAAACCCTCCGTAGCTTGCACCTACTGCACCCAAACGTGTTTCATCAATAAAGGGCTCTTTGCTAACCTCGCGGGCTGCCGTGAGCAGATCCTGCATATTCTGACCGCCATAGTCCTGGCTTATCTGGTCGTTCCATTCCTGTCCGAAAGTAGGCAAACCACGCCGGTTTGGCGCTATCACAATATAATCATGGGCCGCCATAATCTGGAAATTCCACCGATAGGAGAAAAACTGGCTCACTGCACTCTGGGGGCCACCACCGCAATAAAGCAATGCAGGATATTTTTTGTTTTCGTCAAAATTGGGCGGATAAATGACCCAAACCAGCATTTCTTTACCATCGGTAGTTTCAATCCATCTTTGCTCCACACGACCCATTTCGGTTTTTTCAAAAACAGGAGCATTCACCTGAGTAAGCTGTGTTTGGATTCCGTCATTTTTATTCACCCTGAAAATTTCCACCGGCGAGGACATACTCATGCGCTCTCCCACCAGGTAATCACCTGCAAGGGCAAGAGAATTATAATTGTGCCATCCGTCAGTAATTTGTTTTATCTCACGGTTAGCAATGGTGAGCTGATACATTTGGTAGGTGGCATGGTGACCACTGATAAAATAAAGAGTCCTGCCGTTTTCTGACCATCTGAGGTTTCCCGCACTTTGGTCAAACCCTTCAGAATAATCACTGTAGGTGCCGTTGCTCATATCCATAATCATGATTCGGTTCTTGTCCGATTCAAAACCCGGTGTTTGCATGCTCTCCCAAGCCATATACCTTCCGTTGGGTGAGAAAACGGGATTTTTATCGTACCCTTCATTAAACGGTGTGAGATTCTTTGTTTCACGCGTTTCCAGGTTGTAAAGATAGATGTTGGAGTTGGTGCTTTTGGCTCTTTCCTTGCCGGTGAGTTTCTTGCTTGTATAAGCGATGGCTTTGCCATCAGGTGTCCAGCTTATCTGGCCAATACCTCCAAAAGGAGGCATAGGAGAATCATAGGGTTCGCCCTCCATAATATCGTAATATCTGCCTAAGCTTCCATCGTTGTATGGGGATACAAAAATATGACTGTAGGAATAGTCATGCCATTTGTCCCAGTGACGATACATGAGATCGTCATAAATATAAACATTGGTTTTGGGCAAATCCGGATGTTTATCCAGCGGTGACTCTTCAATTTTTACTCTTTTGGTGAAATAGATGTGCTTCATGTCCGGACTGTATTCAAAGCCTGATATTCCGCCCGAAATGTTGGAAACCTGCCTTGCATTGGTTCCGTCGGCTTCCATTTCCCACATTTGCACATTGCCGCTCTGGTTGCTCAGAAAGCCAATTCTGCGTCCGTCAGGACGCCAGAGGGCATTGAATTCATTGTAGTTGCTGCTGGTGATATTGCGCTCCCGGCCACCAGATACGGGCATGGTGTAAATATCACGTCCTGACCTGTTGGCTTCCACATCGAAGTTGGTAATGGTAAACAACAGGGTAGTGCCATCAGGCGATACCTGCATGCCACCAACACGGCCAAACTCCCAGAGCGTCTCAGGTATCATGGCCTGCTTTTGGGCAAAACTGCCGGCAATTGTCATCAACATCAACATTAACATTAATAATACATTTAGTTTCTTCATTATTGTCTGCATTTGGGGTTTATGTTTATTGAAATGATTTCCGGGTGTAAAAATAACAGGAAAAAAATAAATCAACAGGTAATTTATGGTCTTCATGAGCTTTGCAGCCATCCAGGAGAGTATGTCGAAATTTTTAATTCCTTAATAGCCCGCAGCCTGTCCGTCTTTTCTTGATTCGGAAGCACCATAATACACTCCGTTTTCCTTGTCCCACATAATGGCCTGGTATCCTCCGAAGGGACCGGAAATCCATTGCAACTTATGACCTTTGTGCATCAGCGTTCGGATGGTTTCATATGGAAATCCCGATTCAAGCATGACAGCACCACCATCAGTCATTTGTTGTCCGGTAGGTTCAGAAGACCCCGTATGGTAAATCCTGGGGGCATCACCTGCTTCCTGCAGATTCATGCCAAAGTCTATCATGTTTATTACGATTTGTACGTGTCCCTGGGGCTGCATATCACCCCCCATTACTCCAAAACTTATGTAAGGTTTTCCATTTTTGGTGATAAAGCCGGGAATAATGGTGTGAAAGGGGCGTTTACCGGGCTCAAAAGTATTGAAATGACCGGGCTGGAGCGTGAAACCTTCTCCACGGTTCTGAATTACAAAACCCAGTCCCGGAGGGGTCATGCCACTTCCCATACCACGGTAATTGCTTTGTATCAGCGATACCATATTGCCATCTTTGTCAGCAACAGTAAGGTAAATGGTATTGGGTCCGTCGGGCATGCCGGGTTCGTATCTGCGTGCTGATTGGTTCCTGTCTATAAGCTCCCTTCTTTCTGCAGCATATTCTTTGGAAATCAATTTTTCAACCGGTACAGGGCTGAAGTCCATATCAGCATAATATTGGGCTCTGTCTTCATAAGCCAGTTTTTTGGCTTCCACGAAAAGATGAATGTATTCGGGGTCATACAGGCTCATGGATGCGATATCATAACCTTCCAGGATATTGAGCATCTGCAAAGCGGCAATTCCCTGCCCGTTGGGCGGCAATTCCCAAACATCGTAACCACGGTAGTTGGTTGAAACAGGGTCGACCCAGGTACTGGTGTGGGCAGCCATATCATCATAACTCAGAAAACCACCGTTCTCCCTGATATAGGCTTCTATGGTACGGGCGATTTCTCCCTTATAGAAAGCATCTCTTCCTTCCCGGGCAAGGGTTTCGTAGGTACTGGCAAGATAAGGATTGCGGAAAATTTCTCCCTTGGCAGGCATTTTCCCATTGGGCATGTAAGTTTCTTTGAAGTTGGGATAGTGTCCGATGCGGCTTACCGAGCGGTCAAGATAATATGCAATGAGTTCGGTTACCGGGAATCCGTTTCTGCCATAATCAATGGCTGGCTGCAGGATTTCCTGCATGTTCAGTTTTCCAAATTTCGAGTGCATTTCAAACCAGCCATCCACAGCACCGGGCACACTTACAGTCAGAGCACCGAAAGAGGGGATGTATTCATATCCTTGTTCAATGTAATATTCACGGGTAAGACTTTTGGGTGAGCGACCGCTGGCGTTAAGGCCATGTAATTGCTTTGAATCTGCATCCCAGATGATCGCAAACAGGTCTCCTCCAATGCCACAACCGGTAGGTTCCATCAGTCCCAGCATAGCGTTGGCTGCAATGGCAGCATCTACTGCACTTCCTCCTTTTTTCAGAATGTCAAGGGCGGCCTGTGTAGCGAGTGGGTGACTGGTGGCCGCCATCCCATGCTGGGCTATTACTTCAGAGCGGCTTGCAAAGTTTCGACCTGTAACCCTGTCCTGCGCCTGTATAGTGGTCAATAAAAAGACTGTCAATAGCAAAAATCCTGCTGGTAAAAATTTCTTCATGTGCATGTTTTTTTTTGGTTAATAGGTTACTGGGTTATGGGGTTAATAGGTTAACGGGTTATTGAAGTGAAGCGGAGATCCCGCGACTGAAAGGATGCGGGATTGGGTTATTGGTTATTGGGGTTATTATTAAATTGTCTCTTCTCTCCCTCGTCCCCCTTCATTAACCATTTACAATCAACAATTAATTTTTCACTGCTTTCTCGTCTCTCGTCTCTCGTCTTTGCTCTTGATACTCCTCCCTCTCTTCATTGCGCTGCCGTCAACATCAGACTGTCAAATAATATATGTTTCGCAGCGCCTCTGGGGTATGGTTATCATCTGTGCTACAAAGATTAGCGGTGCGCTGCATCTTCCAGCTTCGCACTTCGGACCTTTTTCCTTTTCGGCTCATTCATAATTCATAATTCATAATCCATAATTCATAATCCATAATCCATCTGGTCTCTCGTCTCTACACTCTACTCTCTCGTCTCTAAACCCTCCCTGACTTTCTGTTCAAAAATAAGGATAATTTTCTTTTTATTGTTATATTTGATGCGTAAACATTTATACTGTAAAAGACTAAACTATGGACTTGCAACATATTTTTGCCAATAATGAAAAGTGGATAAAGCATAAGCTGGATATTGACAAAGATTATTTCAACAATCTAATCAAAGGTCAGCGCCCTGAAATTCTCTATATAGGATGTTCTGACAGTCGGGTATCAGCTGAGGAACTGATGGGAGTGAAACCCGGAGACGTTTTTGTTCACCGCAATATTGCCAATATGGTATCCAATACGGATTTGAATGTTCAAACGGTGGTAAATTTTGCCGTTAAGCACCTTAAAGTAAAGCATGCTGTGGTATGCGGCCACTATTATTGTGGTGGAGTAAAAGCGGCCATGCAGTCAGCTGATATGGGTATTCTGAATCCATGGTTGAGAAGCATTCGTGATGTTTACCGGTTGCACCAGAAAGAACTTGATACAATTGAAGATGAAGAGCCGCGCTATAAAAGGCTTGTTGAACTTAATGTACAGGAGCAATGCATCAATGTTATCAAAACGGCCTCAGTTCAAAAAGCTTACAAGGAACGGGATTTTCAGGTGCATGGATGGGTATTCGATGTGAAAACCGGAAAGCTGAATGACCTTAAAATCGACTTTGAAGCCATACTGGAAGACATCATGAGAATTTACAAGATATCATGATTATTCGACCTGCATTTTAAAACCCGGGAAGCATTGTTGTCATTCCAGGTAGCATCTGTCCTTTTGGACTGCTCTGTTTTTTTGCCATTTTGGGCCATGGATTCCTCATACAGGGTTGTTTCGGAAAATTAATTACCGTAAGTCATGAAAAATGTGTAATTTTGTCAATTACCGTCCCCGACTAAATTCTCTGTCAATCGTTTTTGCCAAGGCAACTTTTCACAGAAACACATCAAGAATTATCTCAAAATTAATTCAACCATCATTACAGGGTATTATTTATAAATTTCAAAACGACCAATAAGAACTATGGGTAGATCACAACAGACTTTTAACAAAAAGGAAAACGAAAAGAAGAAGCAAAAAAAGAAGAAGGATAAAGAGAAGAAAAAAGAAGAGCGCAAAATGGATTCGGACAAGGGGAAAAATACAGAAGAAATGTATGCCTATGTAGATGAGCATGGAAACATTACTTCAACTCCTCCTGACCCCGATCGGAAAATTAAAGAAATCAATGCCGAAGACATTGAAATTGGGGTACCTAAAAAAGAAGACATAGAAGAAGAAACCGTTAGAAATGGCACAATTACCTTTTTTAATGATTCCAAAGGATATGGTTTTATCAAAGATCACGACTCCCAGGAAAGTATCTTCGTACATATCAACAATACTCTCGAACCTGTATCTGAAGGAAATCATGTGACTTTTGAAACAGAAAGAGGACCCAGAGGCATGAATGCCATCCAGGTAAAACTTCTCAAATAGACTATTAAACTATAAAAAACCTTGTCAGAGCTTTTGGTTGTTACTCTTTGTAAAAGTAATCCAACCAAGAGCTTTCTTGCTGGTAGTCTTCCACTACGAGGGTATGATTTTTGAATTTAAAACCGGTCATCAGCGTTGCTATTTCCTGCTTAAGAAGATTAAGACCATTGGAAATTAGCTCCTGATGAAAGCCTTTATCTCCCAGGTTGAAAACCATTTCACAGGAAACAATACGACTGAGCACCTGCCCCAATTCAACCATTTTGCGCTGGGGCAGATTTGTATCCAGTTGAAAGTCAAGCATTCCCTTCATAAACAATGCCGTTCGTGAGGTAAGGTCAAAATTCTTAAGAAAGTGAAATACATTGCTTTCCTGCGATTTTTTCATCATTTTCATAAAACTTTCCGATATCTGTGCGTAGAGAATATCGTTTGACCCTTCAAAAATCTGAAAGGGTCGGCTGTCAACTACGCTTCGCCCTGCAATATGATTGAGCTTGTATGCTCCTGCCCCGAAAAGTTGTGTGGCTGACTGGGCTGCTTCCTGCATGAGGTCGGTAACCACAGTTTTAATGGAATTGGCTTCGAACCCCCTGTTGGAAAGATCCATATTAATATCACTGATTTTAGCGGTGTTGGCACACATGGCAGAAGTTATCGTATAATAAGCCTGGAGCTTTGATAATCGCTGTTGCACCTGATCATAACTCAGCAGGGGTTTTCC
>SLPR01000481.1 GCA_007131895.1 Bacteroidales bacterium
AACAACCAGATTGTCCACACTCAGACCATCACCGTAGAAGATACTACTGCTCCGGTTTGGAGTCAGGCCATGCCCGCAAATATTACCGTGGAATGCCATGAAATTCCCGAAGTACCCGCAATCATTGCAGCTACTGACAATTGCGATACTGACGTTCAGGTGGTTTTCAATGAAACCCTAACCGCTGGAAGCTGCGAAAACACTTACACCCTCACCCGCATATGGACTGCCACCGACAATTGCAACAATGCAATAGTTCACACACAAATCATCACAGTTGAAGACAATACCGCACCCGTTTGGGCGCAGGAAATGCCCGCTGATGTTACCGTGGAGTGTCATGAGATTCCTGAGGTACCTTCTTATATTGCCGCAACCGATAATTGTGACACGGATATTCAGGTAACCCTTGAGCAAACCATCACAGAAGGAGAATGTGCGTTTGATTTCATCATAATCCGCGAATGGTCAGCAACCGACTTATGTGGCAATATCGTTACCCACACCCAGCATATTACAGTGATCGACACCAGTTCCCCTGATTGGGCACAGGAAATGCCTGCTGATATTACCGTGGAGTGCCATGAGATTCCTGAAATACCTGCAAACATTGCGGCTACTGACAATTGCGATACAGACGTTCAGGTGGTTTTAAATGAGGAAATAACCGCCGGAGTTTGTGAAAACGCCTATACGCTCACCCGCACCTGGACTGCCACCGACAACTGTGGCAATCAGACAGTTCACACCCAGATTATCACCGTAGAGGACAATACGGCACCAATCATTGCCTGCACCGCAGATATTTTCGTTCAGACTGAGGAGGGAGAAGACTTTGCAGTGGTTGTGATTGCGCAACCAGAAGTAACCGAAATGTGTGGCACCTTTACCCTGTTAAACGACTTTAACGGAACTGACAATGCAAGCGGCAATTACCCACTGGGCATTACCACGGTTACCTGGACTGCCGAAGATGCCTGCGGAAATGCAAGCACATGTAGTTTCACAGTGACCGTGCTGGATGCCGAAGATCCTGTAATCATTTGTCCTCCGGCAGTTACAGTAAACTGTTCAGATGAAGTACCCGCTCCCTTTGCCTCTTATGAAGCATTTATCGCTGCAGGTGGAGATGCCTGGGACAATGGAGAGATTGATGAGAATAGCTTTGCACTGATTAGCGAGAACAGCGACCAGGGAAGTTGTCCGGAGATCATCACAAGAACCTATCAGATCGCCGACGATGAGGGCAATACATCTACCTGCACCCACATGATCATCATTCATGATGAACAGGCACCGGTTTTCACCATCATTCCCGAAGACCTTACCCTTGAATGCAACGGAGAAGGCAATACCGACGAAATTACCAACTGGCTGAACAACGCAGCCGCCACCGATAATTGCAGCGATGTAACCATCAGCCACAATTATAATGGTATGGTACCGGGTTGTGGTGCTACCGGTGCAGCCACCGTTACGTGGACAGCAGAAGATTCCTGTGGGAATACAGAAACTGTTTCTGCTACCATAACCATAACAGACACCATTCCCCCCATATTTACAATATTTCCTGAAGACACAACTGCAGAGTGTGATGGTGAAGGCAACACAGCTGAGTTTGAATCCTGGTTAAGTAACGTGGAAGCAACAGATGTTTGCAGCGAGGTTACTATTGTTCATTCTGTGCAGCATACAGAAGAGTTATGCGGTACTACAATAAGCAGGGAAGTTACATGGACGGCAACTGATGCATGCGGCAACCAGTCCTCCACCTCTGCAGTATTTACCATCGTGGATACTACACCTCCCTCTTTTAATTGTCCCGGCAACATAACCTCAAATGCGGTACCCGGTGAAATTTATGCGGAAATCAGTATAGAAATACCTGAAGTATTTGAACTATGCGGTAGTTATACACTCATCAATGACTATACCGGTACAGAAGATGCCAGCGGACAATATCCGCTGGGAATTACAACTGTTACCTATACTGCTACCGACGAATGTGGAAACGAGACAAGTTGCAGTTTCACAATAACTGTGGTGGATGAAGAAGCCCCGGTAATCACCTGCCCTGAGACAATCTATGTTGAATGCATTGACGAAGTACCGGCACCCTATGCAAGCTATGAAGAGTTTGTTCTAGCCGGAGGTATGGCCACAGACAACAACGAAATCGATGAAAGCAGCTTCATGCTTGTAAGTGAAATCAGTGACAACTTCTCATGCCCCGAAACAATCACAAGAGTTTACCAGATTGCTGATATGGATGGCAATACTGCAACATGCTCGCATTTTATCATTATTCACGATAAGCAGCCTCCCGTATTTACAGTAATACCTGAGGACCTGACTGTAGAGTGCGACGGTGACGGCAATACGGAAGAACTAAGCCAATGGTTGACTAACATTGCTGCAGAAGACAATTGCAGTGCAGTAAACATCACCCATGACTATTCATCCATGAGCAATGAGTGCGGTGCAACCGGCAGTGCCACTGTAACCTGGACGGCAACCGATGCCTGTGGCAACACTTCTGAAACCACAGCTACATTTGCTATCGTCGATACCACACCCCCGTCATTTAATTGCCCGCAACTCCAGGAAATATTTGTATATCCCGGAGAATATTACACCGTGCAAAGCAATGAATTTGACCCCACTGATATCTGGGATGCATGTGGTAGCTTCAACGCCGTTCACAACCTGGAGCACACCAGCGACCATACCCTGGAAGGATTCAGTTTCCTTCCCGGCACAACCGAAGTAATCTGGACCGTTACTGACGAATGCGGCAACGCGGCAACCTGCAGCTTTATGGTTACCGTATACACACTGGGGCTTGAGCTCACTAAAACTGCCAGTCAGCAAACCTACAGCAATGCAGGGGAGCAGATTGATTATACCATAGAAGTATTTAATGCAGGCACCGGAGCATTGACCAGCATTGAGGTAAGCGACCCCTTGACCGGTTTGCACACAACCATCGATACGCTGATTGCCGGTGATACCCGGATATTTTTTGAGAGTTACACGATCACAGCTGCCGACCTGAGTGCAGGTTCAGTGGTGAACACTGCCATTGCCCTAACAGAGCACCCATTTGCAGGCTCCATAAGCAGTAGCGATCAGGCAACAGTATATTATGAATCCGACGTTAGCCCAATATCCATAACGGTTGTAACAGCAGATGTTCTTTGTTTCGGAGAAAACACAGGTTCTGCCGAAGCCTTTGTAAGTGGTGGCGCAGAGCCTTACAACATTACATGGAATACCAGCCCGGCTCAGAATGGATCCGTTGCTGAAAATCTTTTTGCCGGTACTTATGTGGTAACAGTAGAAGATGCAGAGAATAATACTGCATCAGCAACTTTTACCATTCATCAGACTGATGAACCCGTTGAAATAACATCACAAACCGGTCACATATACTGCCACGGAGGAAATGATGGATTTATAATCCTTGAAGTTTCCGGCGGAACATCTCCTTACAGCTTCAATTGGAGCAATGGAAGTGACGATCAAAATCTGACAGGTTTAACCTCCGGAACTTATTCTCTGACCCTTGAAGACAATAATGGATGTATGCAGGAAGAAACCTTCACTATTACCGAACCAGATCCACTTTCCATCGGCAACATTGAAATTACAGGGGTCTACTACAAGCACGCAGCAAGCGGAAGCATCAGCTTTGAAGTTTTCGGAGGCGTTGCACCCTATACCTACAACTGGACCAATGGTTATGCCAGTGCTGGTTTGAATAATATTCCCGGAGGAGACTATCATGTTGAGATCAGCGACTACAATGGCTGCACCCTGGAATACAGCTTCTTTGTTCCGTGGGAAATCGAAGCAGAAGAGTTAGCCATTCCTCAGGGTTTCAGTCCCAACGATGACGGCTTCAATGACTTATGGGTTATTAAAGGTTTGGAAGCTTTTCCCCAAGCCAAGGTGCAGATATTCAATCGTTATGGAACGCTTGTATTTGAAGCTGAGCCTTACAACAATGACTGGAACGGCATCCCCAACCGTGGAAGTTTCACCGGATCTGACGGAAAACTTCCTTCCGGAACCTACTATTACATTATCACCCATGAACCCGGAAAGAAACCTCTTTCAGGCTGGTTGTATATTGCACATTAATACAAACACATGATTTAATATCAGGAAATTAATAAATAGTCATCCCATGAAAAAATTCATCTTTATCATCTTTCTTGGATTGTTGTATTCATCCACCATAGCACAACAAATCCCCATGTATGGGCAATACATTTTCAACAGTTCAGTAATCAATCCGGCCCAGGCAGGTGCCATGGGAGAGAATCAGGCCGGCATACTGGGAAGATACCAGTGGGTAGGTATCGATGGGGCTCCCAGCACCCATACAGCATTTGCCAACCTAAGTCTTCCCCATAACCTGGGAATGGCAGTGGGTATATATCAGGACAATGTGGGTCCGGTTAAAGACCTGACTTTCCAGACCGACATTGCTTACAGTGCAAGGCTCGCAGAGGAATGGTTTCTGTCAGCTGGCATAAGGATGGTGACCAGCAGCATGAGCATCGACCTGACCAACCTCGACAATATTATTGACTCCGGCGATCCGATGTTTAACAGGGACCTGTCTTCCGGTTTTCGGTTTAACATTGGCACAGGCTTGCTGGCATTTACCAACAGACACTTTTTTGGCATCTCCATGCCCAGGATGCTAAATCTGGTAAACAAGGACAGCCATTCCGTTTCGCACCATCTGTTTATTTACGGAGGTTCAACCTTTGATATAACACCCGAGATTACGATCAGCCCCAGCGCACTGTTTAAAAACAGCGAACTGGCACCTGCACAATTTGACATTAACGCTATCGCAGGTTATGACAATATGATTGACTTCGGCCCCATGATGCGCTCCAATATGGCCAAAGGATGGATTGATGCCATTGGCTTTCTGGCCGGGTACCATCTTAACGAGAATTGGTATTTCGGATATATGTATGAATACCCGACCAACAATATGCGCGTAGCTACCCGTCAAACCCATGAAATTTCCCTGCGATATCAATGGGAAAGTGCTAAACACGAAAAATACCGCAAACCTTCTTTTTTCCTAAATGACCGCAGAGGAAGCAGATAATCAAAACACAGAAGAGCAATCCATAAGATCAAGAGAGAATTTGCCGTATATTTGACTGTTTACACAAACGGAAAACATGCAGCAAACAACGACTATTACGATAAACCATATTCGTTACCCGCTTGCGGAACTTCAGCAGCTTTGCAAAGAAAAGCAAAGTGGAGAAACGGCACAATGGGAAAAAGATATTTATGCATTCATCCGCAATTGGCTTGATGAAAACGAAACCCTCGAAGTTCATACTTCAGGCTCTACCGGTAAGCCCAAAAAGATCAAGTTAAGAAAGACCTGGATGAAGTATTCAGCCGTGCAAACCTGCAACTTTTTTGGGCTTAACCAGAACAGTTCTGCCCTGCTATGCCTGCCTGCCTGCTACATTGCAGGTAAGATGATGATTGTAAGGGCTTTTGTTTCGGGCTTCAACCTTATCACCTGCCCGCCTGAAGGAAACCCGTTTCATCATCTTACTGAAAAAGTTGATTTTGCAGCCGTCACTCCTTTTCAGCTGCATCAATCCCTTGCTACACTTTCAAACAGCCCGTCGGTAAAGACGTTGATTGTGGGAGGTGGCGAGATCTCCCCTACCCTTTCAACGCAAATCAGGCAGCTGGACATAAATATCTATGCCACCTACGGCATGACAGAAACCAGCAGCCATATTGCACTAAAGAGGGTCAATGGTCAAAATCCGGAGAGTTTCTACAGGGTAATCGGAGACACACAAATCAAAAGGGATGACCGGAGTTGCCTGACCATCTGCAACCCCCATCTTTTTGAGGGATGGCTGGTTACCAATGATCTTGTCAGCATAGAAGATGAGAGACACTTCAGATGGCTGGGCAGGTACGACAACATTATCAACAGTGGAGGATTAAAAATCAGCCCTGAAGAGATTGTACAAGCAGTTTCTCATCTGAGGAAAGAAAAAATGATTATCACTTCCAAACCACACCCCAAATTGGGACAAGCTGTTGTGCTCGTGCTGGAGAATACAGCCCTTACCAACCAGGAAAAAGACATACTTGAGAAGGAAATGAAAAACATTTTGCCGGTGCATCATTTGCCCAAAGAGATATTGTGTCTGGAAGAATTTCCTCTTACTGCAACAGGAAAACCTGACCGATTGAAAATTGCATCGCTTGTGGCTGGAAAAAACGCAGAGAGTTAAGTATATAGAAAACTGCGCTCTTACTATTTTTTCAGTTGCTGCACAATATCTTTCAGTAGTGATGCGGCATCGGGAAACTGCAAAGAAGCTTTGTTATGCACATGCGGGTAATGTGTCTGCATGGGAGTAGATGAAACAAGAGCCCTTGCTGCCGTAACACCAAATCTATGTTTAATCTTCTCATATGAAATCTCATCAAGGGTTGTATTGAGCAATCCGGCAAGAGTTTCACAAAATTCTCTATGGGTAATGGTTGGGCCGGCGAAGATATTCAGGTTTTTCCCTTTTTCTCCGAACCTGGCCAATGCATCAATCATGGCAGCACAATCATTGATATGAATCAGCGACATAAACTGTTTTCCATTGCCATAGCAGGGTATCTTTCCGGTTTTAAGGTAGTGATTCCAGAAAAATTTCAAGAACCAGGAATCAGGCCCTACAATCCAGCCAGGCCGGGCAAATCTCACATCCAGCTTTCCGTATTGCTGCGCTTCCAGCCATGGATTTTCATTGCGGATGTAATGATTGGCAAAGGGATAGGGACTTAATGGACTATCCTCCAGAGCAGGGTGATCTATGTTAAGCTTTCCGTATATAGAAGAGCCGGAAACATAAATCAATACCGGCTTATTGGTCAAACCAGCAAGCGTGTTCATAAGCTTGCGGTTGGCCCGGCTCCCTCCGTTAATCCTGAACAAGCGCTCAACGTAAGTGTTGGGTGCAGGACGGGCAAGATGAAAAATAACTTCCGGTGTATAACGCTCAAACCATTCTTTGTTGATATCACCCAGGCTTCCAAAAAACACATTGTATGTCTTAAGATAGTCGGCAGGAGCTTTTTGATGGAGGAGTAAATAAATCCTATTCTCAGGATTCCGGGAAAGATGGTCAACCAGGGCACTGCCTATATAGCCAGTACCTCCCAGTATCCATACGTTTCGTTTATTTTGCTCCATTTATTTTAAGCTTAAAACCTGAGTCCACTTTGAAAAGTCTATTGTCCGCTAAGCTTAGCGAAGCGGAGATCAACGAAGTCAATTACACCAATTTACACGAATTACCGAAAACGAGTTTTCGGAGAGACTCAAACTTCTGAAACCAACTGATAGTCATTAGGATCAGAAATACAATTATTTATCTGCCCCAATAAGCAAATCTTACACTATGCTGAATTGCGATTGGATTTCCAAAGATATTTAAAATCCGCCCAATTAAGGGATATTAATAAAAACAGAATTCATGTAAATTCCTTAAAAAAGCATTAAAAAACAAACCAACTTGAAAATGTGATTAAATTTTGTTTATTTTTGCATCGCTCGCGACTTTATCTTTTATGACATTATCTTTAATGACTTTTATTTATACTGGAAAACAGAAAACTATGGAAACCGGATTTTACAATTTATCAGCCACATCCCTGCAAGGTAAACAAATCAGCATGGACTCCTTGAAAGGCAAAACAGTTCTGATAGTAAATACTGCCAGTAAATGTGGCCTGACACCTCAGTATGAGGGGCTGGAATCACTAAATCAGAAATACAAAGACAAAGGGTTGGTAATACTTGGGTTTCCTTGCAATCAATTTGCCAGTCAGGAACCCGGCGATGAGAAATCCATTTCCGAAGGTTGCCTGATAAATTATGGAGTAACTTTTCAGATGTTTTCAAAGATAGATGTAAATGGTGACAATGCGCATCCTCTTTTCAAATACCTGAAGAAAGAGCTTCCGGGCCTTTTGGGAGGAAAAGTAAAATGGAACTTCACCAAGTTTCTTGTGGATTCCGGTGGCAAGCCGGTAAAAAGATTTGCCCCCACCACCAAGCCTGAAAAAATTGATAAATACCTGCAAAAACTATTGAATTAATTCACTGGCAGCAATCAAAATTCCTAAAGCAATTCACACTATCAGGCATTGAAATACCTAATAATGCGTATATTTGCAGCATGATACACCGATTAAAAAACAAATGGAAAATCACAAGCAACTGGCAATTCCTGGTGATTCTGTTTATTTTCTCCATTACCGGCAGCTCCACCCTGTTTGCCCGCAGATATATTTTTGACTGGATAGGCATATCGGCAGAAACCAGCCTGTGGGTTATAATACCTCTATACCTTTTGATTATTTTCCCTGTATATCAATTGCTGTTTCTGTTTTTCGGGGCCATTTTCGGCCAGTTTCGCTTTGTGTGGGAATT
>SLPR01000331.1 GCA_007131895.1 Bacteroidales bacterium
TGAGAACTCCTCTTGTGGTTACGGTATTGGTTTCACCGCCGGGTGCAGAAATGTCAATCCAGTTTCCATAGTTGGAGTACCAGGATTTAGCATCCTGATTATTGGTAGCTGCCACAGAAAAGCAACCGGAATAGTATCCCGGGTAGTAGGCTGCAGAGGAGTTGCTGTTGCCGGCAGCAAATATGGTAATACCGCCGTCCATGGCTTCACCGCCTCCGTTTACATTGAAATAATCGATGGCATCGAGTACATTCTGCTCAAAAACGCCGGGCGAGGTATATCCCCATGAGTTCTGGCTGATGGCAGCCCCGTTGTCGGCAGCATACACCGGAGCAATATGAAACCCTCCGTTGCTACTGGCTGTAAATACCTGGCAAGACATCAGTCTTACACCATCATTCTCGCCGGAACCCCCGGCAATACCCGCTACACCCAGGTTGTTGTTGCTTACAGCGGCAATGGTACCTGCCACGTGGGTTCCATGGTTGTGGGGTTGTATGGTGGGTGAGTCGTTGACAAAATTATATCCTAACTGTGGCCACATGTTCCCGGCCAGATCGTTATGGTTGTAATCTATTCCTCCATCGATGATAGCTACAATAACGGCGGTATCTCCCTTTTCCAGTTCCCAGGCCTGTGTCAGGCTGATATCGGATCCGGGTGTGCCATTTTGCTGACCGGTATTATGATAATGCCATTGGTTTCCAAATTGTGGATCGTTGGGGGTCCATTGAGGTGCGTTTTTCAATTGTTCAGCATCAACAAACCGGAAATCTTCATCGTTGTGGGTGCCGATAATTTCTTTTACAAGCACCGGTTCGGCCACTTCCAGTTCCCTGATTCGGGCATACTGCTCAATTACTAAAGGGATGTCTGCTTTTTCGTCCAGCTCCAACCGATACCAGAGGTGAAAACCCCAGGCTTTGTGTCTTTCGGTAAAACCGTTTTTGAAAGCTCCGGAGCTGAAGTGTTGTGCTGCAGATTTTGCTCCGTACAGTTCATTGAGTCTGTCAAGCTGAGGGATGTGAAACCTTACAATGCCATTTTTGTCAATGTCAACAGGGTTTTGCTCAAGGTGTTTTGCATAATCAGCCTTGAACTTAATCACAAGTTCCCCCTTGTGGTAGTCAGCTTCTGTTAATTGCTGGTAGTTAAGTACGGGTCTTTCTCCCCGTATTACGCGGTAATTCTCCCCGCCATAAAGCCATGTTCCGGCTGAAAGGAACATGAGAAAAAAGTAAAAAATTCTCAAATGCATGGGTTTTGGGTTTATAGTTATGCCGTAAAAATAGTCAAATTATTTCTACCAGTATAAATGCGTTTCTACAAAATTTTTCCCATTAACTCTCCGCTGAGACGGAAAATGTCTACTTCCAGGCTTTTCAGAGAAAAAAGCAATTCGATTTTTTGATTTTGTACCCTAAGCGAGCTCAATTGTGCCTGTCTGAATTCAAAACCACTGATGGCTCCGGCCTGCAGTTGCTCTTCTGCAATAACCAGTGAGTTTTCAGCAGCCTTCAGGCTTTGGTCAAGAAGTTTATACTGGGTTAAATACGAATTGTACCGGTTTATCAGACTTGCTATTTGTGATGTCAGCATCGAACGTACATCCATGGTGGATAGTTCTGAACTTTCTTTCACAAGCATTGCATTGCGTATCCTTGTATTTTGCAGCCCTCCGTCATAAAGGTTAAAGCGCACCCTTACACCATATTGTCCTCCCAGTGCAGTGGAAGATTCCAGGAAACCCACTTCATTGGTTTGGTTGGAGTATGAGTAATTGCCAAACAAACTCACTACCGGATAACGAGCCGATCTTTCTATCCTTATCGTTGATTCAGCAATCATTTCTTCCAGGCGTGCCCTTTCCAGATCCAGGTTGGAGGCTATTGCCTTTTCCACCAGTTCATCCATGGTGTCCACCCCCATCAAATCAATAGCAGAAGCTGAAGGAGCAAATTCAAAGCCCGGATCACGGTTGGTAATCCGGTTGATTTGTATTTGCAGTTCTTTCACCTGCATGGTTCGCATGGCCACCATGGCACTGTCGGAATTGTAATCAATCAATGCCTGCTGGTAAAGCAATGCATTGCCGGTTCCTACATTGCGTTTTTGTTCTTCAAGTTGTAGCCGGAAGGCTGAAACTTCCAACGATTTCTTTACCGTTTCCAGTACCTCTTTTTCCATCAGAAGCTGGTAATACAGCCGGGTAATATCGGCAAGGGTTTGTTCAATAAAAAACCGCGTGTCGTTGTTGCTCAGTTGTTCGAGGTGGTTAAGGCGCTCGCGCCGGGCAAACATCCTGAAACCGTCAAATACAGTCCAGTTAAGTTCAATGATGGCATCCTGCCTGGTGCTGCGGGCATTGTCTCCACTTCGCACATCCCCATTGAAAAAGATTTGTTCCGTATTCTGGATGCCCTGAAAAGCGTCCCCTCGCAAATCTACCGATGGCAAAAAGCCGGCATTGCCCAATGTATTATTGTTTCGGGCCATTTGTTCGGTATTGCGGATTACCTGAAGCTGATAGTTTTCCTGCAGTGTGCGGTCAATAAGTTCTTCCAGCGATAAAGTCTGCTGTGAGAAGACCGGCAGGATGGATAAGTATATCAGGAGCAAAGTACTAATGCCTTGGTATCTGAATCTGGTTGTGTTCATGGAGAATAGATTGATATTTTTTAATCGATGACCGGGAAGTGTCTTTGGGTATTTCAGTTACCTTGTTATTTATCTGTAATGCTTTCCTGGCCATCTTCTTCAGTTACAAAAGTTCTCTTTTTTGAAGCAATAAAAGTATAGAGTGCCGGAATGATAAACAAGGTGAGGATAAGAGAAAACAGCAGGCCACCAATAATTACCACTCCCATGGGTACACGACTGTTGGATGTTCCCCCGAGGGAAATGACCAGGGGTAGCGCTCCAAGGGCAGTAGCGAGGCTTGTCATGATAATGGGACGGACTCTTTCTGCTGCTGCCTCCATAACGGCTTCCATGCGTTCCATTCCTTCCAGCCGTTTCTGGTTGGCAAATTCCACAATTAAAATTCCGTTTTTGGTTACAATCCCCACCAGCACTATCATCCCGATCTGACTGAATATATTGATGGTTTGCCCGAAAACCCATAATGAAAGCAATGCTCCGGTAAGGGCAAGGGGTACCGTAAACATAATGGTCAGGGGGTCGCGGAAGCTTTCAAATTGAGCTGCCAGGGTAAGATAAATGAGGATAAGGGCAAACAAAAAAACCAGCAGCAGGTTGTCTGCACTTTCAGCGTAATCGGCTGATGTTCCGGTGAGCGCGGTAAAGAAGCTTTCATCCAGCACCCTTGCAGCAATTTCATCCATGGCATCTATACCGTCGCCCAGGGTGTAACCCGATGCTGTGGAAGCCGAAATAGTAGCAGAAGAATACCGGTTGAAGCGCAAGAGCTGCGGTGGAAGACTTTCCTGGCGGAAGCTAACAACATTCTCCAGGGAAACCATCGCTCCGGAGGTTGTGCGCACCCGTATGTCAGAAATGCTTTCAGGTGTACCCCGCTGATGTCTTTCAGCCTGCGCGATAACGAAATACTGTTTCCCGTCGCGAATAAAGAATCCTACCCGTTGTTCACTGAAATAGGTTTGCAGGGTTTCGGCAATATCTCTTACGCTGATACCCATATCAAATGCTTTTTCGCGATCAATATCAAGCACCAGCTCAGGTTTGGTAAAGCGCAGATCCACATCCACCACATCGAAAGCAGGGTGTTGCCGGGCCTCGTTAAGAAATTCGGGCAGGAATTCCTCCAGTTTCTGTAAATTGGGTGCCTGCAATACATATTGCACCGGCAATGCTCTTCCTCCTCCTGATCCCCCGCTGATAGTAGGTTGTTGAACCACAAAACTGCTGGCCAGATTATACCTGGCAAGCAATGGGCGTAGTTCATCGGCCAGTTCCATCTGGGTTTTGCCCCGCTCATTGGGTGGAGCAAGCATCAGACGAATAAAGCCTGAGTTGACAGAAACCGATGCTCCGAAGCCGGGAGAAGTAACCGACAAGAGATATTCCACTTCCGGCAGGGTATCCACAAGCTCAATGAGCTGAAGCTGGTAGGAATCCATCATTTCATACGAAAGTCCTTCGGGTGCTGTGCTGATGATGGTCATGGCGCTTTTGTCATCCAGAGGGGTCAACTCGGCCTGCAGGTTGGTAAAGAGAAGATATATTCCCACAGCCATTACAATAACGGCAGGGAAAGACCAGGCCCTGTAGCGCATAAACCTTTTCAACCAGCCGGGATAACGGGTAAGAATGTAGTCGATGGGCATTCTTACATATTTCAAAGACCGGTATTCCTGTTTTGACTTTGTCAGCATTCTTGAAGAAAGCATTACCGTAAAGGTCAGAGATATGAAGGTGGAGATGATAACAGCTCCCGATACCACCATGGCGAACTCCCTGAAAAGTCGTCCGGTAAGTCCCTGCATAAAAAAGATGGGGAGAAAAACACTGATAAGGGTAACTGTGGTGGCAATGATAGCGAAAAATACCTGCCGCGCACCCTTGAAGGCTGCCTGGATGGGGTTCATTCCCTGTTCAATTTTCGCGTAGATGTTTTCCATCATAACAATGGCATCGTCCACCACAAGACCCGTGGCCAGCAGCAAGCCCAGCAGGGTTAGTACATTGATGGAAAACCCTGCCATATACAAGAAGGCAAAACTTCCCAGTAATGAAATGGGAATGGTGATAATGGGAATGAAAGTGGTTCGGAAGCTTCTAAGAAAGATGAATATTATGAGCAGTACAAGAAAAAATGCCACCAGGATAGTATACTGTACATCCCGGATGGATCTTCTGATACTATTGGTAATATCCAGCCCTACTCCAATGGTAATATCGTCGGGTATTTCCAGTTGCATTTGTTCAACCCTTCGCTGGGCTTCATCTACAATTTCAATAAAGTTGGAACCAGGTTGCGGTTGCATGGCAACTCCCACCATAGGAATGGCATTGTTGCCCCGCAGGATGGATTTTTCATTCTGGGCACCCAGTACCGCTCTTCCCACATCCTGCAGGCGGATCAGGGTATTGTCGCGCCGGGCGATTATCAGGTTGTCATATTCTTCTTCGGTGTTGAGCCGCCCGTAGGTTTGAATGGTAATGTAGGTTCTGTCCCCTTCAATCTGACCGGAGGGTAGTTCCACGTTCTGACTGCTGAGCGCATTGCGGATGTCGGCAGGGGTGATGTTGAAGGCATCCATCTTTTCCACATCCAGAATAAGGCGCATGGCATATCGTTTTTGCCCCCAGATGTTGATTTGGCTCACCCCTTCAATGGTTTGCAGGCGCTCAGCAAACACGTTGTCGGCAATTTCAGTGAGTTCAAGCAGGCTGCGCTGGTCGCTGGAAAGGGTAACTGTGTAAATGGTTTGAGCATCGGCATCGGCCTTTGAAACAATGGGCGGGTCGGCATCGGGCGGCAGGTTGCGCACTGCCTGGGCAACGCGGTCGCGCACATCGTTGGCAGCGTTGTCAAGGTTCCTGCCAAGCTCAAACTCTACTGTAATGGTGCTGCGTCCGGTGGAAGAAATAGAACTGATTCTTTTGATACCATCTACCCGGTTTACTGATTCTTCCAGGGGTTCGGTAATCTGTGATTCAATAATCTGGGCGTTGGCGCCGGTGTAGTCGGTTCGAACGGTTATAATGGGCGGGTCAACACTGGGGTACTCGCGAACCCCCAGGCTGAAAAATGCTACCAGCCCGAAAATAACAATGGCAATGGCAAACACACTGGCCAGTACCGGTCTTTTAATGCTTATATCGGACAAGGTCATCGGCCGGCCTCCTGGTTTAGATTCCTGATTTGCACATCGCTGCCATCGCGAATTCCCATCAAACCGGTAAGCATAATAGTGTCCCCTTCCTGCAGTCCGTCAAGAATCATTACTCTTCCCCGGGTTGATGTGCCGATTTCAACCTCGCGGCGCTGAGCTTTCCCTTCGCGCACAAGGTACACTACCTGGGCATTCAATTCTGAGATAATCGATTCTGTGGGTATGAGAATGGCATTTTCGTTTTGCTCTGCATCTATTATTACACGGATAAAGTCGCCAGGGATGAACTTTTGTTCCTCATTGTCAAGGATGCCGCGCAGCCTGAGGTTTCGGGTATTGGCATTGATAAAAGGTTCCATCGCGTATACCCTGGCAAGGATAGAATCGGAGGAAGAAGAGGAGATTACCATAACTTCCATTCCTTTTTGGGCAATGGCAGCATAGCGTGCTGGAATGTCAAAGTTTATTTTCAGTTGCCTGGTTTGCACCAGCCGGGTAATTATTTCGCCCTGTGATAGGTATGCTCCTGGGCTAAAGTCGCGCATTCCCAGTCTACCGCTGAAGGGGGCTCTGATATTTGCCAGGTCAATGCGTACATGCAACTCTTCAATGCGGGCTTCCAGATCGCTTACGGTGGCGAAAGCCTGATCTACGCTCTCCTGGCTGGCACCTTCAATTTCGAGTAACCTGTTTCTACGTTCCAGTTCACTTTGGGCGGAAACCAGTTGTGCTTCCAGGCCTTTTTTCTGTGCCTGCCAGGTGCGGCTGTCGATTTCAACCAGCAATGCTCCTTCCCGTACATATTCTCCTTCGTTGAAATGAATCCTGTGAACATTTCCTGCCACGGGCGTGCGTAATTCTACTGATTCGTAGGGCATCAATTCGCCCGTTGAACGAATGGTGATGGTATGGGATTCGGTTTCTATCCGGTAACCTTCAGCGCTTGTGGCACGCGGCCCCTGCCGGGAAGAACTGTTATCCGACGAACAGGATATCATCAGTATTCCAATATACAAAAACAGCCATTGGATTATATGGGTTCTTGTTTTTTGTAAAAGAGGATATTTCAACATTGCATTCAGGGTTTTGGGTTGAGGTATGGGGTGAATACCCCGGGACGTTGTGTTCTTTGGGATAGGCACTTCAAAACCACTATGGTTTATTGTGCATATTTTAAACACTTTAGTAAACATCCCTGTAAGCATATAGTTTACAGGTGAAAATGTTTTTTAACACTATTATGATGTCATCACTTCGGGTTTTTATGTGGTAGGATGTGATGGCTTTGCTATAATCCTGTCAGCCCTTCGGGCTTTCACTGCCTTGCGGGATGAATTTCCAGAGGGTAATTACAGCCATGATGCCAATGGCCAGGTAGGCCGCAGTTACAATAGCAGGATGATGGCCCGTTTGCCTGATGACAATGCCCGCGAATGCCCAGATAACTGCCAGGCCCATAAAGGGATTGTTTAATCTTACCAGGGTTGCAGCGGTAATGAGCAATCCTGCCGCAATCATGATAATGGTCCATGTTTGTTGGGAAATGCTCCATCCACCCCAGTTTACAGCTACCAGAACAGCCGTTACATTGGCAATGGTAGCAATGCAAATCCAACCCAGGTAAATGCCAAAGGCCGCTTTTATAAAGCCAGGGGGGAGATGCTGAATTTTGGTGCCGATCAATACAAGGCTTGCCAGGATACCAAGCATAATCAGCAATGACAGGGAAAGTTTTTCATAATGCCATGCTACAATCCATAATCCATTCAAAAGGCTGCTCAGGGCAAATGCCCACCCGATGGCTTCTATGACTTCACGGTTGCCCTGGCGAAACTGAATTACCACAAAAACCAGCAGCAGAAGATAAATGATGCCCCAGATGGAAAAGGTAATTCCGGCAGGAACAAAAAGATTGGGATACTGGGCTGAGAGTTCACCGGTGGTTTTGTCATTCAAAGGCAATGCATTGGCCAGGTAATTCATCACTATCATCAGGCCAAAAAAAACGAGGTTTACAATCTTCAGGTTCATAGGCGCAGGTTTAATACTGCTAAGATAAAAATCTTTTCCTTCTTCAAACCTCATTTTTACAAAATGATTCCGGATTTTTTCTCGTACACCCGCTGGGTTAAAAGAGTGATAAGAACCCATGGTTTGGCTTTACAGGGGTTCATGGTGCTTTTTTTAATGCCCACTGGTTGTTGATAAGGTAAACCTGGGGCAGGCGCGCGTCTGCGTCTTTCTGACCAAAATGGACCGTAATATCAGGGTCGCCGGCCGGATCCTTTTCTGCATGGGTTCCTCTTTGAGTGAAAATATGCAGGCCGGGTTGAAAATACTGTGCCAGTCCACCCGACTCACAAATAACAGGAGTAGCAGGGGAAATATGTTGTTGAAGGCTTTCTATCGCCGCGGGTAAGGCTTCTCTTTTACAAAATACCACAAACACTTTCGTGGCACCCGCTTTGAGAAAAAGGGAGCTGTCTTTGTCTTTATCCTCATAAATTTCCCGAAAAATCACAAAAGCATCCTGCTTCTCAATCATTGGCAACTCATAGTCAACAGCATGAAAATGAGGAGAAATCTTTATAGCAGTTATTTGATGCTCTTTAAAGGCATTTATCA